>CAJZGD010000083.1 GCA_915275065.1 uncultured Corynebacterium sp.
CCCCGTTTTTCAGGGCTTCGGCTGCGGCTGCGCCGCCACCTGCACCGCCCGCATCGCCGGCACCACCAGCGCCACCTGCGGAACCAGCCGCGGCGGCACCTTGGCCTTGGGCGCAGTTAGCGGCGGCCCCCAAGGCAGCGTTGAAGCTAATGGGATCGAGCTGGGTGCCTGCTTGGTAGAAGTCGGCGAAGGCCTTGGCGCCGGCGGCGGAGAGGGACACATTGGCCTTACCCGATACTTGGGAGTCGGAGACGTTGAGCGTGGTAAAGCTCAGGGTTCCTAACGCAACGCGACCAAAATCTGTGCGTTTACCTGTGGTATCCGAGGAGTTCACATTGGCGATCAATGTGCCGGAGTTGCCTTTGAACTGGATTTCAATATTGGAGATATTGAGGTTCAACACACCGTTATGGCCGGTAAATAGGATGCCGCCCCCATAGCCGATGGTGCCGGATTTTGCTTTGGGATCCACTGCACCGTTCTTGCCGGTGAAGTGGAAGATTCCATTGCTGTTGGTGACCCCATTCAGGGTCCATTTTCCTTTGGCGATGGATCCGGTGATGTAAGAGCGGAATGATTTTTTCACGCCCCAATCGGCCTTGGCGTTTTGCACGCCGCGGGCCCCGCTGGCGGTACATACATCGGTTCCGCCGGCTGCTGCCCCACCACCAGGAGTTGCCCCGCCGCCAGAGGCACCTCCACCGGATGCCCCGCCAGCTGCAGCGCCAGCGCCACCAGGGGTTGTGCCGCCACCGCCCGAGTCACCAGCACCACCTGCGCCGTTACCGGTGGCCCCGCCACCAGCAGCATCACCGCCAGGCGTCCCGGATGCGTCCGAGGCCCCTGATGCCCCAACCGCACCCCCACCGGATGCTGTGGCACCGCTGGTACCACTGGTGCTTTTTGCCCCACCCGTAGCGCCCGAAGCACCACTATTACCAGCGGCCGTCTTGCCGTCATTTGTGAAGGCAGTGACTTGTTTCTTGAATTCCTGGGCGTTCCCCATGAAGGTTGTGAGACCATTCATGGTGTCGTTGGTTTCGGAAACAATGTCCATAACTTCTTTGTTGGCACCGGTGAATTTACCGGTGATCTTGTTGAGGGTTTTTGTTCCTCCTGTCCCACCGCCGCCACCAGTGCCACCCGTACCGCCAGCGCATTCACCACTTACCTTGATACTGCCGCTGGTGGGGTCCATGACTTCACCGGCCGAATAGTTAAGGAAGAGCTTGGCTCCTTCACCAGTCAAGGTACTATTTCCGGCCATGTCGACGGTGCCACTGCCAGTGTTGGCGGCTTGCGCAAGGTTGATGTCGATAAGCGCTATATCTCGGCCTTCGATTTTATTGCCACGGTGGGACTTATCCACCATGTCTGATTCGTAGGAATCATAGCTGGCAATCAATTGGGCATTGCTGCCCTTGACTTCCAGCCGTAGATTGAAGAGGGTCATGTCGAGGAGGTCTTCCCCACCATAGTTGTGGCCACGAAAGTTCAGCTTTCCCTGCAACGGTATGGTAGCGGTGTCGCCAGAAACGTTGGAGGCCTTGTCTGCGGGAAACACGAAAGCGCCGTCACTACCGGTTTCCGATCCTTGGAAGCTACCGCCATCAATACTCCATGAGCCATCGGCAATGGGACCTTTGACATAGTTGCGATAAGTTTGTTTCACACCCCAGTTGAAAGTGCCGCAGGTTCCTTGTGCGACAGCGTGAGGAGCGGCAACCACCAGTGGGAGTGCAACCATGGTTGGAATTACCAGAGTTCCAATGAAGCCACGCCTTAGTATCGCATAGGATATACTCACTGCCTACAACTCCAACTTTCATGTATTGAATAGGGGAAGCTAACACTGCCGAATCGACAGCGAACCAGCTAAGGTAAAGCTACACAAACAAACCTTATTTTGTATAGGGTACGCTTAGTTGATCATCAAACCTGATTTTTAGGAAGTGGCGATAACCTGCATGAATACTGATAGCTCTCGGGCATTTTTCAACCTTTATCCAGATGTCGACCCAACAAAAGGAATACCCCTGACTGGGGGCGAACGTCTGGCGATCACAATAGCCGCAGCCGTCTTATCATTTGGGTTTGTTATCGAAGACATCACAGTTGCCGGCATTGGTCTAGGCCTGCTGTTATTTGCCACTATCTATCCCAGCCAAAAGACCGCTCGCCGCATCCGCACTGAAGCAAAGGAACGCTTCCCACACGAGGACTGGATAGAATACCGGATTCTACGAAAAATCAACCTTGACCTGTACATTCCATTATTTTGGGCCGCAATTATTGGCGTTAATTGTGCCGCATTTTGGTATCTCTACGGCCGCTTTGGCATGCCCGCTGCCGTAGGTGCGACAGCCCTAACAGCATTATTGGTATGGCTCATGCCCGGCATGAATCCGATGTGGTTTCGCCATGGGAAGGCGTCGCAAAGCACACCCACGAGCTACCCCCAATCAGGCTTTGTCCCCAAGGAAACCGACACTGTGGTTTTACCGCGCATATTCGACTAGACCAAGCTGTCCAGGTAGCATGAACTCATTCAGACCACGAAAGGAAACCTCATGCTCGACACCACGGGAACGCTGCATAAAGTAGACATCGGCGAGTTTATAACCGAAGCTGGTGCAACCATTCCCAATGTCACTATCGCCTACCAAGCGTGGGGAACTTTTCATGGCAACAACCTCATCGTGGTGGAACACGCACTGACTGGGGATTCCAACGTGGTTAGCTGGTGGGATGGCGTGGTCGGACCGGGGAAAGCCCTAGATACCGACAAATATTGTGTGCTCTGCACCAATGCCCTGGGCGGATGCATGGGCTCCACCGGGCCGACCAGCCTCGCACCCGACGGCAACCACTGGGGATCCCGCTTCCCCGCGCTCTCCATTCGGGACCTGGTGGCAGCGGAAAAACAATTCCTCGACAAAATCGGGGTAACGCAGATACTCGCGGTCCTGGGCGGCTCCATGGGTGGGGCCCGAACCCTGGAATGGACCCTGCTCTACCCGCAACTCGTCAACGCCGCACTCGTGCTAGCAGTCTCGGCACGGGCAAGTGCCTGGCAAATCGGGATACAAACCGCCCAAATATCCGCTATCGAACAAGACCCCGACTGGCACGGCGGCGATTACTATCGCACCGAAGCCACCCCGCACAATGGTTTAGCCGCAGCCCGACGCATCGCACACCTCACCTACCGGGGCGAACTAGAAATCGACGAGCGTTTCGGCACCACAGTCCAACCAGGAGAAAATCCACTAGGACCATACCGCGACCCACATCAACGGTTTGCGGTACAAAGCTACCTTGATTATCAGGGGGTCAAGCTCACCGAACGATTCGACGCCGGCACATATGTCACCCTGACCGAAGCCATGAACCGGCACGATATCGGGCGCGGACGCGGCGGACTCAATAAAGCGCTTGCGGCATCACAGGTGCCAACCATGATCGCCGGCGTAGATACAGACATTCTTTACCCCTACCACCAACAGGAACACCTCTCCCGCAACTTGGGCAATTTGCTGGCGATGGCTAAGATTTCTTCCCCTGTTGGGCACGACGCATTCCTGGTGGAATGCCGACAGGTCAGCCGAATTATTCGGCATTTCCTCACCATGGCGGACGCCAATAGCACAGACGCCAATATGTATTTCATTTAGGGCTTTTCGGGCTTGGTCTTGCGCAGGCCTGGGTACATGGCGGGTCTGGGACGATCAGTCGCAGCCTTTTGGGCGGCCCCGATCCCGCTAGGATCCTAGGGCCCCGGCCTTCACAAGCCACTGCCCAACCCGTTTCTCGTCCTTGAGGCAGCCACCCCATCAGTATCGAAAGTACTGAGCTGGAGTTATGTTTTCCGCGACCCACCATAACGATATCTGAATCGAGAAAGTCCAGCTCAGCACATGCGCTATAGCTCCGGCGTTGTGGTTATGCACTGGTGCAGCAGGGCGACGGTATGGTCTGACACACGAGAATCCACTCAGTTTTTACCAAATCCGCACTAGCGGCTTCCTATAGCAGGTTCGCTGAGCTGGAGTTGCACCTGAGCAGACTGTTACTGGCATCAAAATACCTACAACCCCGATGCTGCACATTTATTACCCCAGCTCAGCAAACTTGCGTCAGCTTGGGGGGACTTTCCGGGATGATTCGTGGGCTCATGGCGTACTGGACTAGCTTCCCAGGGAGTCCACAGACGATGACAGAAAAAGAATAAAGGCACCAATGACAGATGTAAAGATCGCGTCAAACTTCTGCGACCGCACCGCTAACACCGAAAGAACTTTCGAATCACAGGTTAATCGCACCACCGACAGCCACACCAACCCGGCTCCTAACGTGAACGTGGCGCGACGCCAGTGCTCCATGACCGCAAATCCGCCAGACACCACAATGGCCAACAGGAATAGTCCCATACAACCGTATTGCGCTGTCAAAGGCAGCTTGGAAGGTTTGAGGTCAATATCATGTGGATTATCAAGGATAGTTACCGGTTTTTGCCTGGTGGGTTTCCCCTCAGACGGATTATGTTCTAACGATTCGGGTTTTTTAGTCTTAGCGGGAACAGTCGCAGCTATCGCCTCAGCGTCCGCCATTTTGCTCCAGTTGCTGCTCCGCACGTTCTACCACGTTGCGCACCAAGAACGCCCGGGTCAATGGGCCAACGCCACCAGGGTTAGGGGAAACATGGCCGGCAACTTCCCATACGTCAGGATGAACGTCACCGAGAAGTTTGCCATCAACCCGGGACACACCCACATCAAGCACCGCCGCACCGGGCTTCACCATATCAGCGGTCAACATATGCCCCTTACCTGCGGCAGCAACAATGATATCGGCAGCAGTGGTTTCGGCCTTCAGATCCTGCGTACCGGTATGGCACAACGTCACCGTGGCGTTTTCCGACTTACGGGTGAGCATAAGACCAATCGGCCGCCCCACGGTCACACCCCGACCAATAACCACAACCTTTTTACCCGCGGTCTCCACACCAAAGCGTTTCAGCAGGTGAATGGCACCGTTCGGGGTGCAGGGCAATGGGGCTGGTTCATTCAGAACCAATTTGCCCAGGTTTACCGGGTGCAGACCATCGGCGTCTTTAGCAGGATCAATGCGCTCCAGCACAGCATTCTCGTTGAGATGCCTCGGCAATGGCAGCTGAACAATGTAACCGGTACATGTGGGATCAGCATTGAGCTCATCAATGACGGCGTGTAATTCTTCCTGGCTAATGTCGGCCGGCAAATCCTTCCGAATCGACTTCACACCTACCTGTTCGCAGTCCCGGTGCTTCATTTTGACATATGCATGGCTGGCTGGATCATCCCCAACCAGCACAGTCGCCAACCCTGGTGTGATTCCTTTTTCCTGGAGCGCCTGAACGCGAGTGGCGAGATCCGCAAAAATCTCGTCCCGATAGAGATTACCGTCAAGTTTGATTGCTGTCATGGTTGCCATTATATTCACCGCCTAGAATCTAAGAGCCGTAATCCCACACTGATAACCACCCATGTGATTGCCCCGCACCCACATTCCCTGACTGTGTGCTGACCCAACCAAACCAGCGGAAAATCAGCAAGCATAGAGACCGCTATCATGAAATAGCGCATGTGCTGAGCTGGAGTTCTCAAAATAAAAGCCCCAGCAAATAGGCACTGAATCGAGAAAGTCCAGCTCAGCACCCCCGCTACCTTTTCCACTGTCGCCGGAATCTCCGACCCCATGGATGTCCGAACGCACACCAGTGCGATTCGGCATGGCGGCAAACCCAAAAATCACCCGGATTGAACAATCTCACCAATAACCAATCAGATTTTGCAACACCATCCCCTATTAAAGCCCTGTCCAGCACTACGCTATTGCCGCATTATCAATGCGGCATCCGTTGCGGCGTAAAGTGCTTAATCATGACCACTGATCCTTCCGCGTCGTTTGCCCACATTATTTTCGACCAACCATGCATTCCCCCAAACACCGGCAATGCCATACGCCTATGCGCAAACACTGGTGCAACCCTCCACCTAGCTGGGCCATTAGGGTTCAATTTGAAAGATAAAAATCTCAAGCGTGCCGGCCTGGATTACCACGACTTCGCCAATGTACAGGTACATAAAAATCTCCAGAATTGTTTCGAAACCTTACCGGAGCACCAACACCGAGTCTTCGCGTTCAGTTCGCATGGAACCACCACACACACCGACATCACCTACCGATTTGGTGACGTGTTGCTATTTGGAACGGAACCTACCGGCTTAGATGAGTCAGCATTACACCATCCACGCATCACCGAAATTGTGCGGATCCCCATGCGGCCGGGGATTCGGTCGATGAATCTGGCCAATGCCGCCTCCGTGGCGATTTACGAAGTATGGCGGCAGTTGGATTATCCCGGCGCAGCCAATCCCACCATGCCCGACTCCCACAACGCATCAAGCACAATCTAGCCAAATCCACCAAGGCGGAATTCTACAAACCAGAAACAGCCACAAAAGCCGCAACAACTAAAACAACCGTGATAGCCATACCACTTGACTCAATACGCAACATCTATGGTTACGAAATCTTTACCCCACTACCCCCGACCAATCTGCATAATGGGATAGTAAAGACTGCCTACACTAACCCCGAAAGGAACACGTATGGCACACGAGGCAAGTAGTAAGCGTGATCGAGATGAAGCCCATCTGCAAGGGCATTGGTTACTGGCTAAGCTCGGCAAAAAGGTGCTTCGTCCTGGTGGAAAGAAGCTCACCAATTGGATGATTGATAATGCGAATCCCACAAATAAGCGTGTGGTGGAATTCGCGCCGGGCCTGGGAATCACAGCCGCTGAAATTCTGGATCGAAACCCGAAAACATATACAGGTGTGGATCAAGATCCAGATGCGGCCACCGCGACCACATTGTCCACAAAGCAAGCTCGACTGGGAATCCCCACCGAGGTCATCAATGGCGTGGCATCTGATACTGGCTTGCCAACAGGCGCTGCCGATTTGGTGGTAGGCGAAGCGATGCTCACCATGCAGGGTGAAAAGGGAAAAACCGCTATTGTTTCAGAGGCGAATCGAATCCTAACCACGGGGGGACGATATGCCATTCATGAGCTGCTGCTTACCCCTAATAATGTCGATCAGGCAGTCGCCGATAATCTGCGCAAGGCGCTGGCCACAACGATCAAGGTGAATGCCCGCCCGTTGACTGCCACCGAGTGGAGTGAGTTATTGGAAAGTAACGGCTTTAAGGTGCTGTCAATCAAGGTGGCACCCATGGGATTGTTGCAGCCCAAGCAAATGGTCGAGGATGAAGGCCCACGGGTGTTGAAGATTATGTTTAATCTGGCCCGTAACTCACAGGCACGCAAGCGGGTCTTGGCGATGCGGAAGGTTTTCAGCGAGAATGCCCAGAATTTAGGCGCCATTTCAATCATCGCGGAAAAAGTTTCTGACGTAAAACCTGCTGAAACAGCGGCAGCCGAGACGCCTGAGGCCTCCCCCAAAGTTACCGAGCCTAAGGCTGCAGAATCTAAGCCCGCAGAGCCTAAGGCTACAAACCCCACAGCCACAGAGTCCAAACCGCAAGACAGCAAACCCGCCAATAACACCACAGCTGACGAAGCGCCCAAGACTGACACACCCAAAGCTGACGCATCTAGTGAAGCAGCGCCCAGCAAGACAACACCCAGTAAGGCAGCAGTCAGCGAAACGGCAGCCGACAAAACAGTAACCTCCAGCGAAGCAGCAGCATCTGACAAGTCGGCAACCGACAAGGAGCCAGCACCCAGCAGCAAAGCCGAGACTCCTAAGCCCACAGCTCCCAGGGCCACAGCCCACAAAACGACCCTAACGGCCACCAAGGCCGAAGCCGCAGCACCCAAGGCTGAGACTCCCAAGGTGAAAGCAACCCCTGCGAAAGACACGCAGGTCGCGGCGGATACCAGCAAAAAGCCCGAGGACAAAAAGCCCGAAGCGGCTAAAGACGCTACGACGAAAAAGGCTGTCCCCAAGCCGCACGATCCACGAACCCGGAATAAGAAGTCATAACGATAGTGAGCGGTGCCCATGCAATGCCCGACGCAGGCGCTGGGCATCGTCTCGGCTTAAGTCGCGTCCGCTCATGCTCACCGGCCCCTGCACCAGGTGAAGTTTCACCGTAGAAATATTGGTGATTCGCTGTAGTGGCCCGGTGAAGACGCCAAATTCTTGAATGTGCCGGCGGAACACAATGGCGGCACGATGCCCGAAAAAGCCACAGTGTTCAATGGCACAGTCGTCGGTAAGCTCGAATGTTTGGCGGCGAAAGTCGATGGGGGACACCAGGAATGCGCGGGCTGGGCTGCGGAATTGGGGATGCGCCGGCCGGTCGGGGTCGACTCGGCACCCGGTGAGCAGTTCGCACAGCATCATGGCCGTGCGCTTGTCGCCAACGGGGAGGATGGTCATACCGTCGCTGCGCTCGCCGTAGCCTGCGACGGTGACCTGGACCCGCCACCAACCAAATGGTCGCCATAGAGCGGTTTTTCGGAGACTTATTGCGTGAACCCGGGACATGTTGAGGGTTTTGCGTTGGAGGTTGGCAAGCCCATAGGAGACATTGATAGTGTCGCCAACCCGATGGGCGGTGAATTGGTAGGAGCCATCAATGGTGCGCCAAATGTTAGGAACGGTACTGACGAATACCGGCAACAATGCCGCGAGATGAATATCAAACCCCACGCTGGTGAGGGTAAGCACCAAGGAAATGAACGCCGACAGGCTAAAAAGCGATGCTAGCAGGGAACGATAGATGGGGATGGGAGGAACGAGCAGCTCACCTTCGGTGGATTGGCCGAGCAGTTGTTTCTTCAGATTTTCGGCGGTGCGCCGCTTTAGGTAGCGGACTTCAATGCGAGAATTATGGCCCCCGGCGGTTTCGATCCGCACGGCGGCCAGCCCAAAGAGTCGCGCATGGAAGGGCTGGACAACGTCGATGGCTTGGGTTCGATCCAGACGGGCGCTGCGGATTTTACGTATGATAAGTCCCCAACGAAAGACAATATCGATGTCGGTAACAGTATAACTGGTGGCCCGCCACCACAGGAGGGACGCTCCTGCGGCTATCACCAAGCCCGCACCAATGATCCCCACGGCCTGGATGGTTTCGGTGCGGTCGTTAGACAGGAGACGGTGGACAAGATCAAGGGTGTAGTCGCTAAAAGTGGTGACGGCAAAAATAATGGAAGCGACGATAAAACTCCAGGCACGAAGCACAGGGGTGAGGGGATGGACGCAATGGTTCATAGGTTTATAGGTCGATCATGTTTTCTTTTGCTCGCCTAGCAATACGAACCCGGAGCTCATCTGCGAGGTCGGCATCGAGTCCCGGGATTTTGGCGTCAACGCTGGCGGATGCGGTGTGCAACCGCAAGGTTTTCAGCCCGTACCTGCGTTCGATTGGCCCTTGAGTCACATCGAGATATTGGACCCGCCCATAGGGAACGACGGTAAAGGTATGCCAGAGTTTTCCCTTGCTGAGCAGTAAATCATCGTCGGTTTCGAGCCAGCCGAGGCGATAAACCTGTTGGGGGATAAGCCAAATCTGCCACAGCAGAAAAATTCCCGCAACAATGGCGAGATAATAGCCCCAATGAATACCCCAATATTCGTCGTCAAAATATCGTGCCCACACAACTGCACCACCGGTAGCAATAATGTACCAAGGGATGCGGGCAAGGTAGCGCACCTTAACAAGGTCCGGCGACACGGGGATAAGAGTTTTGTTCATAGAGGTTCCACTTTAGTGGACGTCGAAAAGCATACCGATCAGTCTGTCACCACCAAGCATGTTATCAATTTTGTTACATTTGGTACCTGTGGGCATAAAACCGCACTTGACGACGCCGCATTGCGCGCAATAGAGCGCCATTATAGCACGGATCAAATAGACCAAGCTGTACATTTTTGAGCAACTGCGCTAGGGTCAACTGCTAGTTAAATACACGCAGACCTAAGGATGAAGATTTTAACATTATGGGCATTCGTTTCACCCGACTCATAGCAGCCACCGCCGCCACCGTTATAGCCACCACCGGCCTGGTCGCCTGCTCCAGCAACAGCAATTCCAC
>CAJZGD010000084.1 GCA_915275065.1 uncultured Corynebacterium sp.
CGCAGCCACCACAGCGGCGCCGGGCACAATACCATCAATCCCACCCAGGGCCAGGCCCACCACCATGCCGGGAAACACGGAGTGCACGAGGGCCTCCACACTGAATTCCATGGCGCGCAAATTAACAAGCACCCCCACGGTGCCGCCGACGATTCCGAGAATCAACAGCAGCACGAGGGGGCGCTGCAAATAAGGGAGGGTGAGAATATCAACGAGCATGATGCAACAGGGCTTCGGCGGTGTCGTAGATGGCGACGTGGCCATCGGCAAAAACCGCGGTTTGCTCGCATAGTTGTTCGGCAAGACTGTAGTCGTGGGTGGACACCACCACCCCGGTTCCCTGCTGCTTGAGCTCCGTGAGCACGCGCACCAACACATCTCTGCTGGTGGTGTCAAGGCCATTGAAAGGCTCATCAAGCAGCATCAGGGCCGGATTGGTGACAATGGACCGGGCGATAAGCACCCGCTGCCGTTGCCCACCAGACAGGCTACCAAACCGTTCCGTGGCCTTCTGCTCCAAATTCACCCGAGCAAGCGCCGACGAAATTTTGTTCGAATCAACCCGGCGCCACCAGGGGGTGGTGGCGGATAACCCCATGGCCACCACGCCTTGGGCGGTCACGGGGAAACTGGGATCAATATCCTGGTGTTGCGGCACATAGCCAATATTATTGACGCAACGCAAGACGCCGGTGACGCGACACATACCGAGGATGCCTTTAAGCAATGTGGATTTGCCGGAACCATTCGCACCGATGAGCGCAAGGGCCGCGCCAGGCGCTACGGTGAGGTTGACATTTTCCAAAATGGTGGTGGCATCGTAGCCCAGGTCGAGGTTTTCTGTGACCAAGACCGGGGGTTTCGTAGCCGGCGTTGCAGCCGGCACCGATGTGGATGCCGTCGAGGCTGAGGTAGGTGGGGTCGTAGGCGTCATGGGGTGAAACCCTTCGTTGCGGTTATTTGGCGTAGTCGGATATTTCTTGTGGTAGTGAGGCGGGCTTGCCACCCCAGGCGGTTACGAGGGTAGTGACATTGTGGATGATGGAGCCGATGTAGGTTTCACCAGCGCTGCCGGCCGGGCCTAGCGAATCGCCGTACAGGGCATCATCGTTAGTGATGGCTTCCACGCCTGCGGCACGGGCGATGGCTTCGATCGACTTGGAGTTATTGGAGTTCTCGGCGAATAGGGCTTTCGCACCAGATGCTTTGACTTCTTCCGCAGCCTTATTGATGTGCTCCGCAGTAGCGTCTTGCTGGTGGTTGAAGTCGCTGAGGGCGGCACCGATGAACTTCACGTCGTAGGCGTTGGCGAAATAGCCGAAGGCGTCGTGGGAGGTGAAAAGCACCCGGTCTTCTTCCGGCACGCTGGAAATGGAATCCCGTACCCACTGGTCCAAGAGGGTGAGCTGGGCCTCGTACTTTTCCACAGCGGCTTTAATGCTCTCGGCAGCGGCGGGGTTGTCCGACTGAGTTTTCTCCAGGGCGGTGCCAATATTGAACACCTGGACGTCGGCCTGTTTCACGTCGGTCCACACGTGGGGGTCGTGGGTAAATTCGGGTTTTTCGCCAGGTGTGACAAACGGCCAGGGCCGCACGTCTACCTTCTGGTCGCCGAGTTCAACAGTGTAGCCGTCACCCTTGGCTTCAGACACTCCTGAGGTGACCGACATGGTGCCTTTGAAGCCGGAGGATTTCACCGCCGAGTCGAGGAAGTGTTCGAGGTCGACACCGTTGACAAAGAGCAGATCGGCTTGTGCCAGTGCCTTCATCTGTTGCGGGGTCATCTCGTGTTCGTGCGCAGATGCGTTGGGGGCAAGTAGACAGGTGAGGTTGAGGGTAACGTTGCCGTCCCCACTGGTGGTTTCTTGGCCAGCGGAGTCGGTTTTGACTAGCTTCATGCCGTGATTGGCAATCTGAGTGAGGTAGTCACAAATTTGGGTGGTGGTGGCTACGGCATTGATGCCTTTAGCGTCAGTAGCGCCGGTTGAGGTAGTACTGCAACCAGCCAAGGCCAGGGCAGCAGCTAGGATCCCGGCAAAATATTTCTTCTGCACAGCACTCATTCTAGACACCCCCAAAGCAAAAGTTCAAATGCTTGAACTTGTGAGTTCATTGACCTTGTTTTTCTTTGCTTTACGACGCCCTCCCGGCCCCAAAATCAAGACCAATATCCACACAATTCTGCGTGCAACTGGCCTCAATCCACCTGCGAAAAACGGAACCCAAGCTAAAGCAAATTTACGGCTCCAACCAGCGGCTTCCGGGGGGGAGGCTCCAAACCTTCTAAGCATGGTTTTCCATTCGGCCAGCCCTGTCGACCCAGGGAGAGTATCGGCCCAAATCTGAAACCCAAGCTTAGAACATATGCAGCCGGGGACATAAAGGCGAATATCAGATGTGCTGAGCTGGGGTTTCGGCCGATCCATTTCACCAGGAATCTGGGGACAATCCGATTTACAGCTCAATCGGTGAGCTTGGGTTCCGCGTTACGGGGCATACGGTTTGACCACCATCATCGAGAACCCCAGCTAAAGCAAACACCAAACCAGGAGCCCCAAGGATATGCAGCACATGTTCTAAGCTTGGTTTTCATATTCAGGCAAGACCTATGCCCAGGACGCGCCTCGCCCCAAATTTGAAACCCAAGCTTAGAATCTCTGCAGCCCCAGCCGGAAAGGGAATAGTAAATGTACTGAGCTTGGGTTCTGCTTCCAGGGGCAACTGCACAAGGTTTCTGAATCGAGAAAGTCAAGCTCAGCAACAATGAAGCAGTATTCACTGAGCTGGGTTTCCGGCCAATATCCCCTCAAACCATGCTCCGTGGAACGGAAACCAAGCTAAGCAGACCTGAAGCCCTATCCACAAAGCCCACACCGGCCTGCCGCAAACCTTCTAAGCATGGTTTTCCATTCGGCTATCCCTGTTTACCCAGGACGCACCTCGCCCCAAAACCGAAACCCAAGCTTAGAACAGATGCAGCCAGGCGCAGCAGGCTGGATATCGGGTGTGCTGAGCTGGGGTTCGCCATTATTCCGACCTCGCGACCCCCTGGTAAACCGGAACCCAAGCTCAGCAAGAGTGACACCACGGTTTTCCACAATCAACGAAATATCCGCAGCAGGGCAAGTTTCGCGGCCCGGGCACTCCGAAATGGCCATTCCACCAAGACATATCCGCAAGAGCCCACTATCACAGATCCGACAAACGTCACCGGCAGCACAACCAAGAAACCACCGGTAAACGGGCGAATCCCTAACAATGGCAGCACTGCCCCCAACACCGCCAAATGCCACAGGAAAAACGAATAGCTGATCCTGCCGAGGTATGAGATGATTCGCCAATCCAAAAAGCTTGGGGCCGAGTGAAACGCATACGGCAAGAACACGCATGCGCACATCACCGTGCCGGCAAGCACCCGCAGCGCAAACTCACCTGCCGAGGGGTGCTCCAACCCAACCGGTCCGAAAAACTCCTGGCCAGCAAGCCACATCATGAAAAACGCCACTAACCACCAGGCCCACCGGTATTGGAACGCCTTCACGGGCTTGTCCATCATCCCGCGCCGCCGGCGCAGCTCCTCTACCTCGGCCGCGATCAACCCCACCGCATACCAGCAGAAAAACCCGGGAAAAAAGATCTGCATATTGGGCACATGCTCTCGGGGGGAATCCGCCACAACCGGCAGAAACGCCCAACCCAAGCTGAGCAACGCTAACCCGCAAAACACCATGATCCGTTTTGCGGGCCCCACATTCCGAAGTGCCCAACCAAGCAGGGGCATGATCAGGTAAAACACCACCTCCACGCACAGGGACCACAGGTGGGTCATCCCACCGAGAAAACCTTCCGGCAGATATATTTGGGTGAAAGATAAGGTGGAGAGAACAGAAACCCAGCTGGCACCAAATGCTTCCGGCACAAGGGCCAGCGCCACCACCACATATGCCCAGTATGCTGGGACAACACGCCAAAATCGGCGTTGAAAATAGGTCACTAACATGCCCCGATGGAAGTCCATTCCTCGCCACAGTAGGTATGCAGAGAAGGCAAAGAACACCGCCAGGAAATAATCGAATCGGCCCAGAATCGCCCCGATGTGGCTGTGGGGATCAATGCCGGTTTGGAAGGCAACATGGGTTGTCATGACCGCTACGGCGGACACCCCACGGAGTCCCTCCAACTGGGATTTAAAGCCCCGGCGATGCTGGGATCCCGCTGCCACCTGGGGTGGTGAAGACGATGTGGTTGGGGCTGATGGTGGGTACGATGGAAACACTGTTGTTGAGCTTACTTAATTAGGTTGTCGAGATAATGGTTTGTGCTTCATGGTTGTCTCTTGCAAAGATGATAAATGAATAGGAATAACCAACATGGGATCAGATACCAGCGATAAGGCCACCGCTGACGCCGCGGCCAGGGCCGAAGCAACCAGCACTACCGCAGCCTTGGGCGTCGATAAGAAGCGAAAGGCGAAGCGGCGGGTGCCTAGGGCCACCGTGGTAACCATTATGAGCGCCATTATTGTGTTTATCATTGCGCAAAATGTCCCGGAGCTGGTCATTAGCACGATTAAACCGTTGCCCATTAACACTACCCGAACCATTCAAACCGAGCCGGCATCGACAGTCTTTTACGACCCTTCGCTGACGTGTTCCGAATCGGATGGGAATGATTGCTACATTACGGAGGCGACCACACAGTGGATCACAGTGCTCAATAGCACCAAAGGGCAGGTGATCGACACCAAAGGGAAACCGATGAAAAACGTCGCCCAACTCGACGTCACCCAAAAACTTATTCGAACAGATTCGCAGTCTCCACTGGTCAATATCACCGACAAGCTACATTTATTGCGCGGCTCCGCCCACCCCATATTATTGCCTACCTCACAAATGGAGGTCACCACTGGGGGGTTTGGGGTGAACTTCAACACCGGTACCTTTGCCCGCGATGGGTTGCAGTATTTCCTGCCGTTCAATACGGAACGCCGCTCCTACTCCTATTTTGACGTGTTCGCCCAGGCGGCGTTTCCCCTGGATTATGTGCGCACCGAGCGCCGCGGCCACAATGATTTAGTGCCGGACAGTGATGTGTTTGTGTTCCACCAACAGTTGCCCGTCATGAACCTGGCGTCGGCGGCCGCCCGTTCGTTCAACCACCCCGACGACATCAGCGACGCCCCTGGCGAAACGATTATCGAATCGGATCTGCCGCAGCAGCAGCGGGAGCAGATTGGGAATATGCTGCTCACCGGCCCGGAGTCGAAATTCTATCCCGGCGGGAGCGACAACAGTGTCACGCTGGCACCGTTTTACACGGCAACGCGCACCCTGTGGGTGGAGGCGTCGAGTGGGGTGATTGTGGACGAGCAGGAGGAGATGCACCTGTTCTTCGCCATGGATTCCGCCGACGCGGAGAAAACCGCCCAAGAGGGCGTAAATAAACATCGCACCATGCTGCACACGTCGACAACGTGGAATCAGGAGACGAAAGATTCCGCGAAGGCGTGGGCGGAACCGGTGGTGAGCATCATGTATTGGCTGCGGTTTGGGGCGTTTGTGCTGAAATACTTGGCCGGCACGCTGTTGATTTATGGGTTCTGGCGGTACACCCAGATTGTGCGCCGCGCAGAAAATACTAGCTTTACGACGCCCACCGCCCCGCCGGAGCCACCAGCTTCACCGAAAGCATGAGTCCCGCACTCCCACCCAGGGCCGCTGCGGCGGCGAAATACCTGGTCGTTGGCTACACCGGTTTCCTCATTGTCCTATTGTTGGGTGCGCTCTTCCAGCCGGGTGTGCTGTTGCTGCGCGACATGGCGGTGTTGCGGCACCCGGCCCTGCATACCGGCGCGGTGGGGTTTGGGGATTTGCCGGCCCGGAATGCACCACAGGATGGCCTCTTGGCGCTGGTGGGAATGGTTATTCCGGCCTCGTGGTTTGTTCGGATGCTACTGGTAGGGTCGGCCGCGGCGGGCGCGTGGGGCGCGGCAACCCTGGCAACACCGGCTGAGTCGCCGGATGGGCGGAACAACGCAGCATTCCGTCAAGTGGCGACGATCACGGTTACCGTGTGGAATCCGTTCGTGGTGGAGCGGCTGCTTCAGGGCCAGTGGTCCGTGGCGATGGTGGCGTGGTTGCTGCCCGCGGTGGTGGCGTGCCGCACCCGCCCCGCCTGGCAGGTGGCCACCGTATGGGTGTGCAGCCTCACCCCCACCGGCGGTTTCGTGGCGCTCATCGTGGCCCTCGTTTCCGCCTGCCGACGCCGGTTCGTGGCCGTTTTCGGCACCCTGTGCCTTCTCCCGTGGCTGGTGCCCAGCGTGATTGCGCCACCAACCTCCGCCGGAACCTCGGCGTTTCTGGGCCGGCCTGAGGGGCATGTAGGAACGTTGGGGGCGTTTCTGGGATTGGGGGGCCTGTGGAACGCCGCGGCCGTACCGACCTCCCGGAACGTGGGGTTCGCCGTGGCCGGGATAATATTGACAGCCCTCCTGGTGCGGTGGGTTCCCCGACGATGGTTGGTGGTGTCTGCCGTGGCGGTGCTGGTGTTTTTCGTGCTGTGGCGGTGGCCGGGGTTGGTGGCTCACGTACCGGGGTTGGCGCTGTTTCGTGACTCGCAGAAATTGGCGTTATTCCTGATACCGGGCCTGGTGATGGCGGCGGGCCGCATCGGGGCGGCGTGCCCGACCCGGCTCAGGTCCGGGGTGGTGTCGGGCTTGGTGACGCTCCTGGCGGTGCTTCAGGTGCCGGACGCCCCCGTGGCGCTCATGGCGTTACGACCACTCCCGGAACCCACCCTTGTCCGAGAGGTGCAGGCGGCACGGCCGACCGGTGATGTGGCAAACATGGACTCGGCCGGCCTGGTGGTTTACGCGGGCCGAACCGTGATTGATCCACTGTATAAGGCCGTGAGCTCGGTAGAAGCCGGCCAATTGGTGGTCGATGGCAAGGTGGTTGATCCCGCATCGTCGCGGTATGTGGCCGCCAGGGCGGCGTGGGAAGCACGCGATATGACCCAACTGGCAAAGTTGGGGGTGTCGCACGTGGTGGCCGACGGAAAACTCATTGATCTGCGCAATCAGCCAGTGGCCCACCGTGGTGGGTTCTATGTCGGGCTGGGGCTGCTAGCAGCATGGCTATGCATCCCCATTGCCGCCGGCGTGGTGGCCCGGCGGCGATAACATCTGCATCATGCCCTCATGAAGCTTGTAGAAGCCCCAGTCTGAATCCACGATCAGCCCACAAACCGTGTAGGGTAACTCCAGCGGCGCCTCCGCCACCGACAGTCCGGCGAGAATGCACTGGGTCGCAATCAAGCAGACCTGCAGATTCGCTGAATCCTGCCGGTATTGCCCAACCTTGGGATAGCGGTCTTCCCCGTACTCGGCAAGCAACGCATCCATGTGTTTTCGGTAACTAGGGGACTCGTGGGCTGACTCGGAAAGATTCACCGCACACTCCCACACCACGCCATCGTGAATCCCGTGATCCTCCAGGTAGAAGAGCAAAATGTTCTTCACAAAACTCAGCGGACCAACCCGATCGACGATGGTCTCGACCTCATCCATGACGTCTTGCGCAAACGCATAATCGGCGGAAAACACATTTTCCATCACACCATCTGATTCCCCAGGGATGGCACCTCCCCCATCGCCTCCAGGGTGTCGGCAAACCTGCGGCCGGTTTCTTCCCAGGAATAGTCTTGGGCTTTCAATTGGGCAGCGCTGCCCAGGGTCTCGCGGAAGGCGTCGTCGATAAGCAGGCGCTGCAGGGCGGATTGGAGTTCGATGGGGTCGGACACCAGCAACCCGGTCACCCCGTCGTCGATAGAGTCGCGGAGGCCGCCGGCGCTGACGTAACCGACGGTGGGCACGCGATGTTGGGCGGCTTCCACCACCGCCAACCCCCACCCCTCTTTGCGGGAGGGCATGAGGTGGACGGCGGCGCGGGCGAGGAGCGCATGCTTATAGTCCTCGGTCACCTGGCCGTGCAGGGTGATGCGCGGATCGGCGCCAATATAGTCGCGGAGTTTGTCTTCCCACCAGCCGGAACCGATGATGTCTAACACCACATTGTCGGGCAGACTCCGCACCGCATCGATTGCATGTTCGATCTGTTTATGGGGGACCAGTCGCGACAGCGTCACTATATGGATCCGACCGTCGTCCTCTAGCTGGGGCAAGGTCGCGGGGATGGGGTCAACGCCATTATGGATAATGGTTATATTGTCCGGGGGAAACCCCAGCGATATAAGATCCTGTTTGCTTGGTGCCGAAACAGTCACCACCTGAGTGTTGCGATGCACCCGCGGCGAAATCCGGGACTCAAGAAACCAACCCAGGCTGGCCAGGAGTTTTCCCGCAACCGGCCACTGTTCGTGGTGACAATGGTGTGTGAGCAACACGGTTGGTTTCCCACTAAAAAACTGTCCAAAAAACGGGATGCCGTTCTGCGTATCGACCACAACATCAACGTCTTTCAATGAACCGATACCGCACCGACCCAACAGCATCATGAGTGCTGCGCGCGGGTACACACCCAGCTTGCCACCCCCCCGATAGAAGGTAATTCCATCTCGAACACTCTTACGACGACAGTCGGTGTGGGCGGCGGTACGATAAATCACCTCATGTCCGCGGTCGCTCAAATACCGGGCAACATGTTCAAGGTATCGCTCGCTGCCACCACCTTGGGGGTGGGTGGTATCACGCCAGCACAACAAGAGGATCTTCATAACTTCATCTACCCTAATGCATCATGAACATTCGGTTATTTCATACTCGCCGACGGGCCACATTACGACGATCACTCCAATTGCTTCTCGACGTTCGGAAAGAGCAATCCGACCCGGATTTTTTCTATTCCCGCCTGGCAAAAGACACATGCGAGCTGGTCACGGCGCTCCATCGGGACACGCATGGTTGTGGCCTCTCGGGAACGCGGGTATTAGACGTCGGGGGTGGACCGGGGTATTTTGCAGCGGAATTTGCTGCCCAGGGCGCAGACTATATTGGCCTGGAACCCGATGTGGGGGAGATGTCAGCAGCCGGGATTACGGTGGCCAACTCGGTACGAGGCGATGGCATGGCGCTCCCGTTTCGGAATAATTCCTTCGACGTTGTATATTCATCAAACGTTGCCGAGCATATTCCCCACCCCTGGGTTATGGGGGAGGAAATGCTCCGAGTATGTAAACCGGGCGGGCTCGTAATTTTGAGTTATACCGTGTGGCTTGGCCCTTTTGGCGGCCACGAAACCGGCTTTTGGGCGCATTATCTTGGCGGAAATTTTGCCAGAGACAATTACATTAAAAAGCATGGGCAAAAGCCTAAGAATGTATTTGGTATTTCGCTTTTCGACGTGTCCTGTTCGAGCGGTATTCGATGGGCTTCACAGGCCAATGCCAAGGTAGTAACCCTATTCCCCCGCTATCACCCGAAGTGGGCATGGTGGTTCGTTTCAATGCCCGTTTTCCGAGAATTTTTTGTGAGTAATCTTGTGATTGTGTTACAAAAAGCCACAACTAATGAGGGCACATAAAATAAAAATCCCACTATATATGCGAAAAACTTTATTTCTGTGTTTACCAGCACAATTTAAATCAAAAATAAAGCCGCGTAATTGCTTGACGTTAGGGATGGTTCCGTCCTAGAATAAAAAACGAGTCCAATCAAGGATTCGTTTTCATTTCCGGTATTCACCTGGTGGGAAACCATATTTATAATGGTTACCTGCATAAATACCACCTCCTTTCTCGTTGGTACTCTCCTCAATATCCATATTCTGTATTTCTTTCATTATACTTTTATTTATAGTGTAATACTCTCTCAATCTTGACTGTATATCTGAATCAGCTTTTATGTCCTTCGCTCCTGCAACTGTTCTTCCAAAGTCAAACAAAGGTGAAAATCTGTAACCTTTATCAGATTTTAATAATACTATGTTATTTAAGTGCCTATCTAAGTTGCAAACTATATAATCAAAAGTTGCTATTTTTAATAATCCATTTCTTAAGTACTCTTTATCTTCACCTGTTTTTTCAGATAGCCTAT
>CAJZGD010000085.1 GCA_915275065.1 uncultured Corynebacterium sp.
GGGTTCGGGGGCGTAGTCAGTGCCGCCACCCCACGCCTGGGCGAGGGCTTGGTGCCCGAGGCATACGCCCAGCATGGGGACGTCGGCAAGCTTAATGATGTTGAGGGTGTTGCCGATGTCTACCGGGTTGTCTGCTCTACCGGGGCCGGGGGAAAAGATCACTGCATCAAAGTCGGCGATGAATTCAATGCTGAGTTTTTCGTCATGGTTGACCACTGTGGGGCGTTGGCCAACCAGGTCCTCTAGGTAAGAAACCAGGTTGAAGGTGAACGAATCCTGGTGATCAATGACTAAGATGCGCACAAACCCAAAGGTTAGACGATGAATGGGTGAGTAGCAAAGATTTTTCGGGTTTTTACACCAGGCGCCAGTCTTCCAATCCATCGTAGAGCGGGAAGGCGTCGGCCAGTTTCGCAACCCGGGCCTGCAAATCTGGTACCGCCGTGGCGTTGGTGAGGGCTTCGGCAATGATGTCGGCGACTTCGGTGAAAGCAGCGGCGTCGAAGCCTCGGGTAGCCAGCGCGGGTGTGCCGATGCGCAGCCCGGAGGTCACCATCGGCGGCCGGGGATCAAAGGGCACAGCATTGCGGTTGACGGTGATACCCACCTCGTGCAGCAAGTCTTCGGCCTGTTTGCCGTCGAGTTGTGAGTTCCGCAGGTCGACGAGCGCCAGGTGCACATCGGTGCCACCGGTGAGCACGCCAATGCCGGCGGCCTGGCAATCGGCCGCGGTGAGCCGCTCCGCCAGAATGCTGGCGCCGTCAAGAGTGCGCTGCTGGCGCTGCCTAAACTGGTCGGTGGCAGCAATCTTCATGGCCACGGCCTTGGCGGCAATGGCGTGCATGAGCGGGCCGCCCTGCTGACCGGGGAAGACCGCGGAGTTCAGGGCCTTGGCGTATTCCTGCTTGGCGAGGATCATGCCGGAGCGGGGCCCGCCCAGGGTTTTATGCACGGTGGTCGACACAACGTCGGCGTGCGGGATGGGGCTGGGGTGCAGGCCGGCGGCAACAAGGCCGGCGAAGTGGGCCATATCTACCCACAGTTTCGCCCCCACCTCGTCGGCAATGGCGCGGAAGGCCGCGAAGTCCTGGTGGCGCGGGTAGGCGGACCAGCCGGCGATAATCACCTGCGGCCGTTCGGCCAGGGCTTGTTCCCGGACTCGATCCATGTCAATGCGGAAGGTGGTGGGGTCTACTTCGTAGGCGACCACCTGGTAGAGCTTCCCGGAAAAGTTCAGGTGCATGCCATGGGTGAGGTGGCCGCCGTGGGCGAGGGACAGACCCATGATTTTATCGCCTGGATTAGCGAGCGCCATAAGCACGGCGGCGTTGGCTTGGGCGCCGGCATGCGGCTGCACATTGGCAAATTCGGCGCCGAAGAGGGATTTCGCGCGTTCGCGGGCCAGGTTTTCTACTATGTCGGAGTTTTCGCAGCCACCATAGTAGCGGCGGCCCGGGTAGCCTTCGGCGTATTTATTGGTGAACACGGAGCCTTGGGCTTGAAGAACGCTGCGGGGCACGAAATTTTCCGAGGCAATCATTTCCAGGGTGGCGCGTTGGCGACCTAATTCGCCGGCGATTGCTGCCGCCACATCCGGGTCAAATTCTGCTAGTGGCTGGTATTGGATATCGTCTGTCACGGTCGATCGCGCTCCAATCATGCGGTTTTCGATTGTGGAAGGTTCAAGAATAGTTTAATGGATCACGCTGCGAGTTACCGGCTAATATTGCGTGGGTTGATAAGCGGCGGGATAGGTTTTCTGGGATAGCTCCTCATGAGGTTCTTTGTATCCCGCCACGGGCTATTGGCAGAATAAGTGATATGACCCGCCCTAATGTTTCCAGCCCCTATCTAGATTTTGATAGGCGTGCCTGGAGTAGACTCCGTAATTCTTTCCCGCAAGTGCTCACGGAGGATGATCTGGAAAAGATTCGAGGCATTGGGGAATCCATTGATTTGGCTGAGGTGGCCGACGTTTATTTGCCGCTCAGCCGGTTGATTCACTTGCAGATTCAGGCGCGGCAGGAGCTGACCGCAACAACTGAAACGTTTTTGGGCGAAAACCCGCAGCATGTGCCGTTTGTGATTGGGGTGGCGGGTTCGGTGGCGGTGGGGAAATCCACCACGGCCCGCCTTTTGCAGGTGTTATTGCAGCGGTGGCCCAGCCATCCGCATGTGGATTTGGTCACAACCGACGGGTTTCTGTACCCCGGTGCGCAGCTGCGGAAGCGGGGGCTCATGAGCCGGAAGGGGTTTCCGGAAAGCTACGATCAGCGGGCATTGTTGCGGTTTGTGACGGATGTGAAATCGGGGAGACCGAATGTGCAGGCGCCGGTGTATTCGCACACGCTCTACGATCGGGTGCCGAACGAGTTTATTACGGTGAATCGGCCGGACATTCTCATCGTTGAGGGTTTGAATGTGTTGCAAACCGGCCCTACCCTGGTGATTTCTGATTTGTTTGATTTTTCGGTGTATGTGGATGCGCGCACGGAAGATATTGAGCGTTGGTATATTGAGCGGTTTTTGGAGCTGCGCGCCACTGCGTTCCGGGAGCCGGATGCGCATTTTTCCCATTACGCCCAGTTGCCAGATAGTGCTGCGGCGCAGAAGGCGCGGCATATTTGGCAGACGATCAATCTGCCGAACCTGGTGGAGAATATTCTCCCCACGCGGGTGCGGGCATCGTTGGTGTTGGCGAAGCGTTCCGACCATTCGGTGCAGCGGGTGCGCATGCGCAAGCTGTAATCGCTGGCCGCCGCTTTGCGACGCCCAATGGTGGGATCAGCCAGCAGCAACCCAGGACACGATGGGGTCAAGGTAGGCGAAGTCGATACTGTTGATGTCTTTGTTGTAGCCGGCCACCAGGGCTTGTTCGGCGGGAGATTTGCCGGGTTTCAGTTTCAGCGCGGTGACAATTGAGGTGAGGATGGCCTTGTGACCGGGTTGCACGGTGGAGTAGTTGAGCCGGCCGGGAACGTAAAACCTGGTGCAGGTGTCTGGCACCATGGAGCACATTTGGTCTTTGGCCTTGGCGGATTCGATGGGGGTCATGCCCACCGCGACGGCGGCGATGTTTCGCCCAAGGGGGGATTCGGTGCTGATGTGGGTGGCGAGTTTGGCCGCGGGGATGACTGGTCCGTGAACATAGCTGAAAATCACCACGGGTTTGTCGTCGACAGGCACCGGACGGTCGGCGTCGAATGCTTGTGCGTATATGTCCTGCATGGTGAGGAGCTCGGCAAGTTTTTCCGCATATTCTTTCGACGAGGAGTAGATGGATTGGTACCGAATATGGGCGTCCATAACTGTCCTTACTACGGTTGGGGATTATTTTCCGAATCGGCGGGAGCGCTTGGAGTATTCGCGCAGTGCCCGCAGGAAATCGAGGCGGCGGAAGGCCGGCCAGTAGGTGTCGGTGAACCAAATTTCCGAATAGGCCGACTGCCACAGGAGGAAGCCGGATAATCGTTGTTCTCCCGACGTACGAATGACCAGGTCCGGGTCGGGTTGCCCGGAGGTGTAGAGGTGGGAGGCGATGGCTTCGGCACTGACTTTTTCCACAAGTTCCGTGGTGGTGGTGCCCTCACGCGCCTCGCTGGCGATGAAGTCGCGGACCGCGTCCACGATTTCTTGCCGTCCCCCGTAGCCCACGGCGACGTTGACGGTCACACCAGTGTTGGTTTTGGTTTGTTCGGAGGAAACGCTGAGCCGGTGGGATATGTGTTCGGGCAGCAGGTTGAGGTGCCCGACGAGTCGCACGCGACAGTTTCGGTGCGGGGCGGAGAGCTCGTCGACAACGTCGCAGATGATGTCGAGCAGGAGTTGGAGTTCTTCGGCATCCCGCCCCAGGTTTTCGGTGGAGAGCAGGTAAATGGTGACCAGTTCCACATCGGTGTCGGCGCACCAGGAGACGAGTTCCCCAATTTTTTTCGCACCCACCCGATGCCCGTGGCTGATGTCGATAAACCCGGCTTCCCGCGCCCATCGACGGTTGCCGTCGCACATGATTGCGACGTGTTCGGGTCGTTTGGCGCCGGAGATTTCCCGCAGCAATCGCCGCTCGTAGAGGGGATATAGTAACGCCGGCAGAATGGAGGGCATCATACTCACTTCGGTTTTACTCTTTTCGTGCGGGTGGTGGATTGCGGGTGATCACTGGTGTTGGCGTACCAAAACCAGCCTGGAGCCAACACAGGCACTGGCCAAAAACCAGCTAAGAATAGCTTAGAACCAGCCGAGCTTTCGTTGGTCTAACACCCCGGCCTCTGCCATGGCCGCGTCGAGTTTTTCCGCATCAAATGGGTCGATCCCGTGGGTTTCGGCGAAGAGTCGCCGGCGATTCATGCGACTATAGCGGCGGTGGAACGCCCACCCGAGAAACAGCACCGCGGCGAGCAGCGCCACGATCACAAACCAGCCGATGGGTGAGGCTTTACCAAATTCCGAGCCCACCGGGCCGGCACCTTGTTGCGCTACTAGTAGGACCGATTCGACAACCACGACATCCTCCAACGTTTACCTTGTAAAGTAGTCACTCTGCACTTTAGCAGAAGCCCATCATTCCAGCCCAGCGAGTAAATCGGTCTCGGGGAAGGTGGTTTTCACCCGGGTTTTGGCCAGTTCGAATTCTTCCGTGGGCCACATTTTTTGTTGCACTTCCACCGGGGTGCCGAAGAATGTGCCGGCCGGGTCGATTTGGGTGGCGTGGGCGCGCAGGGCCTGGTCGCGTTGTTCGAAATAGTCGGCGGCATTCACCTGGGTGGTGACCCGCAGCATGATGTCACCTTGGTGGGCTTTCCACCGTTGCAGAATATCACCGTAGGGGCTGGGTTTGCCTTCTTCGATGAGGAGGTCGTGGAATAGTTGCAGGCGTTGGCGGATGAATCCGTGCGTGTAGTACAGCTTGAGGGGTTCCCACGGTTCGCCGAGTTCCGGGTGGTAGGCAGGGTCCCCGGCCAGGTCCCAGGCAAGCATGGACACTTCGTGGACTTTGAGGTGATCGGGGTGAGGGTAGCCGCCGTTTTCGTCGTAGGTGATGATGACTTCGGGGCGGAATTCCCGGATGACCTGCACGACTTTCTGGGCGACCTCGTCGGTGTCGGCGAGAGCAAAACTGCCTTTCGGGAGGGGCGGCAGCGGATCACCCTGCGGCAGGCCGGAATCAACATAGCCGAGCCATTTGTGTTCCACACCGAGTGCCGCCACGGCTGCGGCCATTTCTTCGGCCCGGATGGCCTTAATGTTTTCCTTCACACCGGGCGTGTCGATGAGGGCAGGGTTGAGAACATCACCGCGTTCCCCACCGGTGCAGGTGAGCACCATGACCCGGTTGCCTTCGTCGGCATAACGGGCCATGGTGGCTGCGCCTTTGCTGGACTCGTCGTCGGGGTGGGCGTGAATGGCGAGGATTCGTCGTTGCGTCACGTGGGTCTTCCTTGAGGTTGATCATAAATGGTAGGTGGCATCGGTTAAGATGTTTATACTTAACAGACAACCATGCTGGGCATCATTCTATTCCGCACACTTCTGTGGCTGTCACTTCGTTCCGCACCGCTTTGACTCGTAAAGAAGTAATCATGACTAACCGTTCAAGATACCATGGGCACACCGCCCAACCACAGTCCACTATCAGCAGTAAAATCGTGGCGGTGTTTGCGTTGATGCTGGTCATTGCGTTTGCGGTGGCGTTGGCGAAGTATTTGCAGACCAGCGAAAACCAGACCACGAACGTCACCTTCGCCAGCTCCGAACGTATAAGCGATAATTCGTTGCGGGTGTGGGTGGATGTGAAGCGAAAAAATGTGGATACACCCGCCTATTGCATTGTGACGGCACTCAATTACGACATGGCGGAGGTGGGCCGCCGCGAGGTGTATATTTCCCCTGGTGGGGAGAATCTGCAACGGTTGCAGTTGGATATTATTACGCGGGAACCAGCGGTGGCGGGGGGCGCGTATGGTTGCGGGGAGGCGATTCCGTTTTATTTAGACCAAACCGAGGAGCAGGTTGGTGCCCTGCCTGCGACCAGCGGGTAATGCACCGGCGGCGGTGACTGATTGTGGTAAGATTCGGCGTCGATAAGCGATAAGCCCACGAGTTTTAAGGTATAGCAACATATTATGGTGGAGAATCAGAAGCAGTACATCACCCCGGAAAGCAAGGCTAAGCTGGAGGAAGAGCTCAATGCCTTGATCGCGCACCGCCCGGTGGTGGCGGCGGAAATCAACGAGCGGCGTGAGGAAGGCGACCTGAAGGAAAACGCCGGCTATGATGCGGCGCGGGAGATGCAGGACCAGGAAGAGGCCCGCATCAAACATATTTCCGAAATTTTGGCGAATTCCACCACCGAACGGTCGGGCATTATTGAGGGCGTGGCCCACGTTGGTTCCGTGGTGCATGTGTACTATAACGGCAAGCCGGAGAATAAGGAGACGTTCCTTATCGGTACTCGCGCCGCAGCCTCCGACAATAAGGATTTGGAGACGTATTCCGAACAGTCCCCGCTGGGTGCGGCGATCCTGGGCGCCCACGAGGGTGAGACCCGCGAATATACCGCCCCGAACGGTAAGGTTATTTCCGTCACCGTGGTTTCCGCCGAGCCGTATGATTCGGTGAAGGCCGCCACGCTGCGCAATAAGGAACTGTAACAAGACGCAAGAAAAACCCGGCTGGTTGATCTACCTAGCCGGGTTTTTGCTTTTCGACGCCTCCGGGGACGCCTACCTATAGGTTTGCAGAGTTACCTTGATTGGAAATAGCTCAGCAGGCGCAGGATTTCGGTGTACAGCCACACCAGGGTGACCGCCAGGCCCATGGCCACGCCCCAGGAGTAGCGGGCGGGGGCGCCTTCGCGGATCAGCTGCTCGGCCACATCGAAGTCGGAGATGAAGCTGAGTGCCGCCAACACGATGCACACGAGGGAGAAGGCGATAGCGATCGGGCCGCCGTCCCGCAGCGGGTTGAAGCCGAAGAACATGGCGCCCACCATGTTGCCGAGCATGAGCACGAGCACGCCGATGAGGGCGCCGGTCATGATGCGGTTAAACCGGGGGGTGACCTTGACTGCGCCGGTCTTGTACACGTACAGCATGCCGAGGAATACGCCCAGGGTACCGATGATGGCTTCCCCGATGAGCAGGCCAGCGTTTTGCTTCCCCACGATGAAACCGGAGAGCACAACGGAAATACCGCCAACGAACAGGCCTTCGAAGGCCGCGTAGGTCAGGGTAATGGCCTTGGAACCGTATTTCTTACCGAAGGTACTCACCAGGACGGTAACAAGCCCACCGATGCCACCAATCAGGGTCAACAGCAATGACAGCTTGACGTTAACAAAGGCGGCAATGCCGAAGTTTGCCGCGGCCAGGGCGATAATGATGCCGAGGGTGATCCCCGTGTTGGTCACCACATCGTCCACGGTCATGGGCCGCTCGGCCTGTAGTGGTTGTTGCGGCGCACCGTACTGACCGTAGGGGTCGTGGGCTTGCTGCTGATAGCCGCCGTAATAGTTGGTGGTGCGGACTTCTGAGAGTGATTTCAGCACCGGGTTATTGCTACTACGCATGGTTGAAGAAACACTGTCCTTTCTGGTCAAGTTTTATTACGCTCCCCCACCCGGTCATATGGGGGGGGGGAAAGCCACTATGTTTAAAAATTGTTTACGTTTTTATGCGTTCATAGTGTCTAACGCAACAGTGGCGATTTTAGTTCCCGCGCTCACGTTTTTAACGGTAAACCAGAATTTGTAGCATAACTGTTATGTGCGTAATACGCATGTTAGATGGTAGGAATGAGATCCTTTTCGGCAAGTTTCCGTTCGGTGTCTTCAAGCGCGGCAAACGGGGTGGTCATCTCACACATGCCGAACACTAATGCCCAATCTACCGTCCCGTTGCGTTCATCAAAGTTGACCGGTACCGGCAGCGCAATGGAGCCAGCCGCAATGTCGAGGCGGGTGTCCGTGCCGGCGGGAATGGTGACGGTTTCCCCTTGCCCCATGAATCGGCAGTAGCCGGCGGTGGTGACGGTGGCGGTGCCCCGGTAGATCCACAGCACCTGGTCGGTTTCGGCCCGAGCAAACGTCGTCAACGGGGGTATTTGCGGGGCTACCCCCGCTGCACCCATGCCGACGGCGCCCGTGGTGAACGAGGATGGCGTGGTGCCGGTGTGCCGTTTAAACGCCCTCGTCAGGCTGCTGGTTGCGTCGAATCCGACCATGGAGGCCACGTTGGTGATGGTGAATTGGTGCGACAACAGGTCGGCGGCGACGGACACCCGGTAGGCGGCCCGCCATTCGCTGAAGGTGTAGTCGGTGGTGGCCTGGAACTGGCGTTGCAAGGTTCGGGAACTCACATGCTGCCGCTTCGCGAAGTCAATGAGCGAGGTCGGGTCGGCCGGGTTCGCCTGCAATTGCTTTGCGACGGCCAACGCTGCGGGGGCGGTAGGCATTTTCGGGGGCTTGGCCCGATCGTCGAAAAGCTTCATGATGTCGACGCTCAGTTCGGATTCCCCCAGCATACTGCGGGAATATTCGCTAATCATGCGGTCGGACCACACCTGACCCAAATGCATGCGACGGGTAGCACCGGTGATTTTCATCCCGGGGAAGCTAATGGGAATAACTACCCCCGTGGCACCCCTGTCGTGACCGGCGGCCCCGGAGCTGGTGATAAAGGCGCCGGCTGGGGCAATAACCAGGTCGCCGGCAAGCACGGAGATAATGCGGTCGGGAGCGTTCACGATTGCGGTACCACTATGGCACCAAAAGAGCGTGGATGTCACAGTGTTGGTCAGCGCTGAAGAATTCATAAGCTTATGGGTCGACCTTCCTCGAATTGAGCACACCCTAACTATGTACCTTGTATGGTGCAGAATTTCAATCTCTTGGCATGTTGTCATCATCAATTCTAGCGACGTACAAAGGGGAAAATCCGCAACTAACTGGGATTGTTTCACACCCCTACCCCCGGCCACGTGTCAATCATCACATCATTTTATGCGTAAAAACCCGTTATTATTTCGCCGGTTGGGGCTGTCAAAATTCGGGGTATCAGTCGTGTGCCTCGGCTGAAATTAGACCCCACGCATGCGTAATGCCCGCCACCATTGCGAGCAAGAACAATGGGAGCGGGCCTTATGCACAAACTGGGAAAGAAGGTTGTGAAAGCTTGTGGCCTTCACTTGTCAATGTCATTCGAAGATACTTCATTCGGTTTGGTGACCCTCGCCGCAAAATAATCGTGTTGGGGATGATTATTTTGTGTTGGGACCGGGAAGGTCGTTATCCGATGAAAGAGAAGAGAAGAAGAGAGAAGGAAAGGAAAAACTGAAGGAGAAAGAAGGAGAAAGATGGAGGAGAAGAATGAATTTAAAGAAAATTGTTGGGGATTTCCTTTAAACGTCATCCTCTTTCAAGGAGAAACATGAATTTTTTGGCTCTGTGTTTTAGCGGTGACGCACCCTCCCTGCTAGGTGTTCCGGAGCAGTCCCACGAGTGCGAGGCCGCAAGCTGGTGACCGTGTGCTCTACCACGCGCGGTTCGGATCGCTGTCGCACATAGAGAGAAGAACCACTATCATAGGGGTTCATGTCACCTAGGTAGTACACTTCAGCGGTGTCCAGGTCGCGGGAATAAAGGTCAACGGTTTCCAATTCCACAAAGGGATTGAAGATTGCTTCTGCGGTGAGAACGCTCATGGGATGCTCCTTGCTTGAAAGGGGGTCTGGCTTTCTTGTTCGTCACAACTTTTTCCGTCTCGCTGTAACTACTTAAGTAATGTAATGTTCCTTTCTGGAAGAGCGATATAGCCTACCTGTCAAGTCCCTGTGAGTTACCGTGTAGTTGTATGTGCATGGTAAAACCCAAGCTAAAAACCAACTTTTGGCTATGGTTCCAGTTGTAAAACTATTACGAGGTGTCCTCGAAAGCGTTAATCCACATGATACGCCCGGTAAAGCCCATGGTGGAAGCGTCATTTGGTGGTTTTAGCAGCGCCAAAGGTTAGGTCGCTGACCAGTACTTTTGGCTAGCAGCCCCCG
>CAJZGD010000086.1 GCA_915275065.1 uncultured Corynebacterium sp.
CGCCGACCAGCTGGAAGCCTGGGGGCGTCGCGTTGGTGCCACCACCGTTCGCGGTGCCGAAGCCGCCGACCCCGCATCCGTTGCGTTTGACGCAGTGAGCAAGGGCGTGGAAACCCACGCCGACGTGGTCCTCATCGACACCGCCGGCCGGCTCCACAATTCCACCAACCTCATGGACCAATTACGCAAGGTCAAGCGGGTTGTTGAGAAAAAAGCCGTGGTGGATGAAGTGCTTCTCGTCCTCGACGCCACCACCGGCCAAAACGGTTTAGTGCAGGCAAAAACCTTCGGCGACGTGGTCAATATCACCGGTGTGGTGCTCACCAAACTCGACGGTACGGCCAAGGGTGGCATCGTGTTCCAGGTGCAGGAAGACCTTGGGGTGCCGGTGAAACTCGTGGGCCTGGGCGAAGGTGCCGACGATCTCGCCCCCTTCGAAGTGGAAGGATTCGTGGACGCCCTATTGGGATAACCCACCACTTCCTTATAATTACAGAGTAAGTACAAAATTCCACCCCATCATGAGCAGCGATCGCTTGTGGTGGGGTTTGGTATGACTACACTGAGGCCATACAACAAATATCTGAACCTGCTCCAAGAAACCGAGATCGCCATGAAACTTGTGACCGCAATCGTTAAACCTTTCACACTCAGCGACATCAAAGATGCGTTAGAACAAGTGGGCGTGCACGCCATGACCGTGACTGAGGCCCAAGGTTTCGGGCAGCAAAAGGGGCACAACGAGGTGTACCGTGGGGCGGAATACGCCATTGATTTTGTGCCCAAGCTCAAGATCGAAATCGTCGTGGACGACCCCATTGTTGAGGACACCATCACCGCCATTGTAGAAGCCGCCTACACCGGAAAAATCGGTGACGGGAAAGTATGGGTAACGGAAATCCAGGAGCTAGTGCGGGTTCGCACTGGTGAACGGGGTGTGGCCGCCATTTAAGGCTACGTCAGATTTTTGGGGGATGGGGGGATAATAGCGATAGACACCGGCAACACTACCTATAAGGAAGTTATTATGTGCTTGACGTTTTTGGGTACCGGCTCCGGCACCCCCACCCTCACGCGCAATACCGCGGCCACCATCTATGCCCGACCCGGTCGCAGTGAATTCTGGCTTTTCGACTGCGGCGAGGCCACCCAACACCAAATGCTCCGCCACGGCATCAACATGAATAAAGTCAGCCGGGTCTTTATCACCCACATGCATGGCGACCACACATTTGGGCTGCCCGGTTTCATCTCCAGCCGCGCGTTCCGAACCCCGGGCGATCCGCTCACGATCTATGGGCCGCCCGGCATTGCGGAATTCGTGTCGGTCACCCTGAACACCTCCGCTTCGCATATTCGCTACCCCCTGGAGGTGGTGGAACTCGACCATGATGGGGAGGTTCCCCTGGGACAAGATGATACCGTCACTGTTCGCTACACCACGCTTGACCACGGTGTGCAGTCGTACGCTTACCGCATCACGGAGGCCGACCAGCCGGGGGAGTTACAGGTAGACAAGCTCATCGACCATGGGGTCCAGCCCGGACCCCGCTATGGGCAGCTGAAACGCGGCGAAGACATCACCCTCGACGACGGTACGGTGCTCCGTGGCGCCGACTTTGTGGGCCCACCCCAACCCGGCCCCGATATTGTGCTCTTCGGCGACACCCGGTTCGTGCCCGGCCACGCCGACTTTGCCGCCGGCGCCGACCTCATGGTGCACGAAGCCACCTACGGTCCTGAATACCCCGATAAAGCACAGAAATATTTTCACTCCACCACCACGCAGGCCGCCGAGCTCGCTCGCCAGGCCGGGGTGAAAAAACTCGTGCTCACCCATTTCAGTGTCCGCTATGACACCGACGAGAAGCTCGCCGAACTGCTGGCCGGCGCCCAAGCAATCTTCCCCCACACCGTTTTCGCCGCCGACGGCGCAACTATAGGCCTGTAGGGCAGCATGCCGCAGCCCGCCGCGGATATTCGTCGCACAGCTTTTCGACGCGCCACCGAACTGGTGGCGGCCCTTCGGCTCCCACATGGCACCGCCCTGGCCGCCACCGGCTCCTACGCCCGCCGGGAATTAACCGCCTACTCCGACCTGGACCTGCTCCTCATCTGCCCACCCGATCAAGCCTTGGATAGCGCCGTGAAACACCAGGTGGAGAATCTGTGGTATCCCATTTGGGATGCTAAGATTCGCCTCGACTATGCCGTGCGCACCCCGGAGGAATGCGCCAACATCATTACCGAGAATGCTGTTGCCGGCTTATCGCTGCTGGACCTCACGCACGTTGCCGGTGACCCCAACCTCACCGAGCAGACTCGAAAACTTGTGCTACGCACCTGGCGGATCGTCCTGTCCCGCAACTTCAATAGCATCATCGACATTGCCATCGCCCGGTGGCGGCGCTCCGGGCCGGTCGTCAGCATGACCCACCCCGACCTGAAACACGGCCGGGGTGGTCTCCGGGATCATGAGCTCCTCACCGCCCTCGCATTCGGAAACCTGTGCGACGCACCCGACCTCACCGACCAGCGCACCCTCCTGCTTGATACCCGCACCATGCTGCACCAGCACGCCCGCAGATCTCGGGATGTTCTCGACCCAGAATTTGCCGCCGACATCGCCATTGACCTTGGATTCCCAGACCGATACGCGCTCTCCCGCGCCATCGCCGAAGCCGCCCGTGCCATTGATAACGCCCTCACCAGTGGGCTCACCACCGCCCGAAATCTCCTCCGCCCCACCACCCCAACGAGTCGAAAACCCGAGCGACGCCGCCCGCTCGACGTTGATGTTGTTGACGCCGGCGGCAGCGTCTCACTATCCCGCAACCCCAATCTCACCGACCCCGCCCTTCTGTTGCGTGTCGCGGCGGCCAGCGCCCGCACCGGATTGCCCATCCACCCCGCCACCTGGTCCCGCTTGGCCGCCCTGCCGCCCATGCCCGACCGGTGGCCCACGGCCGCAGCCAGTGATTTCCTCGCCCTCCTCTCCTCCCCACACCACACCGCCCGGGTTATTACCGAACTCGACAACCATGGACTGTGGTCACCCCTCGTCCCCGCCTGGGACAACATTCGCGGCCTCATCCCGCGCGAACCCATCCACACCCAAACCATCGACCAACACTGCCTCCAAGTCACCCAAAACTGTGCCGCCCACCATGTTGCTGCCGCCCGACCCGACCTGCTCTACCTGGCCGCCCTCTTCCACGACATAGGCAAAGGACAAGGCGTCCCCCACGCCGAACTCGGCGCAACCCTCGTCGCCGCCATGGCTGCAACCCTCAGGCTGAACCACCATGACGCATCCGTGGTCACCACCCTGGTCCGCCACCACACCCTCATCCCCAACCTCGTGGCCCACCGGGACGTCGAATCCGACGACGTGGTCGCCGAACTGCTCGACGCCGTGGGCTACGACCTGCTCACCGTCGAACTCATGCACGTGCTCGTCCAGGCCGATGCCCTCGCCACCGGTACCTGGACCCCCACCCTCCAAGTTGGGGCTGCCATCCTGTGCGACCGGGCCCGCGCCCGACTCATCGGCAGCCCACCCCAACCGCCACGCCTTGATTTTCCCCGCGACTTCACCTCCCGCGCCGGGCTGCCCCTCGACCTCATCCCCGGGCCCGAAGCCAATAACGCCACCGTCCGGTGGGTGGGCCACTACCTGCGCGAAAGCATTCGTGTCCTGGCCCTCATGGCGGCCAAGGGCTGGAACATTAACTCCGCCGAATTCGTCGTCGAACCTGACCACACCTGGGCCCGTTTCACCGTGTACAACACGTTGGGAACCGGCTTCGATCAGGCCGAATTCGCCCAAGCGTATAAGTCCGGGGTTTACTCTGCCCTCCCGGACACCACCCCCACCATCGCCGCCACCACCGCCACCTTTTGGTTTGGCAATATCCTGGAAATCCGCACCACCGACCGGCAGGCTGCCTTGGGTACACTCATGGAAGTGTTACCGGAACTCCATTGGCTTACCATGAGCAACCCCGGGGCAACCATGATCGTGCAATGCAGTCTCCGCCCCGGCTTCGACCGGGCGGCCGTGGAACGTGACGTGACCCGAGTGCTGACAACCAGCTAGTATGAATGGGTTAGCTAGCTAAATTTTTTTAAGGAGTGATCCCACCGTGTTCGAATCCCTGTCCGATCGCCTCAGTGCCGCCTTATCTGGACTCCGGTCGAAAGGCAAGGTTACCGAAGCCGATGTGAATACGGTTTCCCGGGAAATCCGGTTAGCGCTGCTCGAAGCCGACGTCTCCCTGCCCGTTGTCCGCGGCTTTATTAAACGCATTAAGGAACGCGCCCTCGGCGTGGAGGTTTCTAAGGCACTCAACCCGGCCGAACAGGTCATCAAAATCGTCAACGAAGAGCTCACCACCATTCTTGGTGGTGAAACTCGGCGCATGAATGTGTCCAAAAAACCGCCGACAGTCATCATGCTTGCCGGCCTGCAAGGCGCGGGTAAAACCACCCTCGCAGGGAAGCTGGCCTACTCGTTGAAGGAACAAGGGCACACCCCCATTCTGGTGGCCTGCGACCTGCAACGTCCCGGTGCTGTCCAACAGTTGCAGATCGTTGGTGAGCGTGCGGGCGTGCCGACCTTCGCCCCTGATCCGGGAACCTCGCTGGATACCCTGGAGCACGAGATGGGCACCTCCCATGGGGATCCGGTCGCGGTTGCTAGGGCAGGCGTTGCGGAGGCCCGCCAGAAAAAACACGACTACGTTATTGTGGACACCGCCGGTCGGTTGGGTATTGATGAAACCCTCATGACCCAGGCCCGGAATATTCGGGATGCCATTCAGCCGGATGAGGTGTTTTTCGTTATTGACGCCATGATCGGCCAGGATGCGGTGACTACCGCCGAGGCGTTCCGTGATGGTGTGGATTTCACCGGTGTGGTGTTGACCAAGCTTGATGGTGATGCCCGTGGTGGTGCCGCGTTGTCGATCCGGGAGGTGACCGGTAAGCCCATCATGTTCGCATCTACCGGCGAAAAGATGACCGATTTTGATGTGTTCCACCCGGATCGGATGGCGAACCGGATTTTGGGCATGGGGGATGTGCTGACCCTGATTGAGCAGGCGGAGAAGTCCCTTGACCAGGAGCAGGCGTTAGAGACCGCGTCGAAACTGTCCACCGGTGAGCTTACCCTGGAGGATTTCCTGAATCAGATGTTGATGATTCGGAAGATGGGGCCCATCGCTAACCTGCTGAAGATGCTGCCGGGGGGTTCGCAAATGTCTGCGATGGCGGACATGGTGGATGAGAAGCAGTTGGATCGGGTGCAGGCGATTATTCGGGGCATGACGCCGCTGGAGCGCAACAATCCGAAGATTTTGAATGCGTCGCGTCGGCGGCGGATCGCTAACGGTTCCGGGGTGACGGTGACTGAGGTCAACCAACTCATCGAACGGTTCTTCGAAGCGAAGAAGATGATGGGCCAGATGGCGAACCAGATGGGGCTCGGCGGCGGCCGAAGCGCCACGAAGAAGAAGCCCAAGGGCCGGAAGGGCAAGAACGGCAAGCGTCGGCCCCCGAAGCAGTCCCGGGGCGGCGGTATGCCGAACATGGGGGGTATGCCGGGCATGGGTGGTGGCATGCCAAGCATGGCGGAGTTGCAGAAAATGCAGGAACAGCTTGGTGGCGGCGGTATGCCCCCGATGCCTAAGGGGCTTGAGGGCGTTGACTTAAATAATCTCGATTTCAGCCAGGTGGATAAGAAGAAGAAACGGCCACGTTAGTGACGCTTTTCGACGCCGCACCTCCCGGCGTCGAAAAGCTTTTTAGTGTAAAAAGGCCTGTATGAGCACACACCTAACCGGGCTCACCTCCGCCGAGGCTGCCGACCGGCTGGAGCGCTTCGGGCCCAATCAGCTACGCGCGCAAAAAACCGAGCCGCAGTGGCGTAAATTTCTCCGCCAATTCCAAGACCCCCTCGTCTACCTGCTGTTTATCGCCATGGGGATTTCCCTGGGCGCCTGGATCGTGGAGGGGGCCACTGGCGCGCCCATTGATGTTATTGTCATCGCCATCATCGTGATCGCTAACGCTATTTTGGGGTACACCCAGGAGGCGAAAGCCGCCGACGCGGTGGCTGCTTTGGCGAAAATGACCGCCGCGAATTCCACCGTGATGCGTGACGGTAAACAACAAACCATCCCCTCCCATAACCTGGTTCCCGGCGACGTGCTTCTCTTGGCCGAGGGCGACGCCGTGGGTGCGGACGCAACCCTCATTGAAGCCACCGACCTGTATATTCAGGAGGCGGCGCTCACCGGCGAATCCGAGGCCGTCCATAAAACCCCTGAGCCGGTGGCCGACGACGCGCCCCTGGGGGAGCGCACCAACACCGTGTTCAAGGGCACCGCGGTGGTGCGCGGCGTGGGGGTCGCCGAGGTGCAGCACACCGGCATGGACACGCAAATGGGTTCCATCGCCACCATGCTGGCGGATACCGAGCAGGATCAAACCCCGCTCAATAAGGAAATCACCGAAGTGTCGAAAATGCTTGGCCTGCTGGTGGTGGGGATCGCCATTGTGGTCATGGCGGCCCTGATCCTCATTAATGGGGCGCGCACCCCGGAGGACATGGTGCAGATCCTCATTCTGGGCGTGTCCCTGGCCGTTGCCGCCGTCCCCGAGGGACTGCCGGCAATCCTGTCGCTGGTGCTGGCCATTGGGGTGCAGAAGCTTGCCAAACATAATGCGGTGATGAAGAACCTGCCCTCCGTGGAGACCCTGGGGTCGGCCAGCGTGATTTGTTCCGATAAGACCGGCACCCTCACCAAGAACGAAATGACGTTGCAGCAGGTGGTCACGGCCTCCGGCACCACGCTGCTTGGCGGGACCGGCTACGATCCCACCGGCACGGTCACGGACACCACCAGTGACGTGGCCCGCGACGAGGCCTGCCAGGCGGTGATGGCCGGCGCGGTCGCCAATAACGCCCAGCTCGACTGCGCCGAGGACGGGACCTGGGAGATCGTGGGTGACCCCACCGAGGCGGCCTTCCTCGTGGCCCTCCCCAAGTTCGGTGCGGACGTTGCCGAAAACACCCCTGGCCGGGACGAACGGGTGAGCGAAAACCCGTTCTCTTCGGAGCGGAAAATGATGTCCGTCACCACGGCAGACCGCCTGTATGCGAAGGGCGCACCGGACATTCTGCTCGAACTGTGCACCACCGAACTGCGTGGGGGAGTGGCGGAACCGCTCACCGACGAGCGGCGCGCCAGCATCCACGAGGCCATCACCGGGCTGTCCGCCCAGGGCTTCCGCACCCTCGGGGTGGCCCGCCGCGACGGCAACGATCCGGCGGAAGAAAACCTGACGTTCCTGGGGGTGGCGGGGATCATGGATCCGCCGCGCAGCGAGGCCCGGGACGCCATCGCCGAGGCCCATCGGGCGGGGATCCGCACCATCATGATTACCGGCGACCACCCGGTGACGGCGGCCAGTATCGCCCACAGCCTGGGCATTGATGCCGGACCGGGTGGCAGCGTGGCCGCGGGTGACACCAGGGAAACCAGCGTGGGGAAGGCCGTCACCGGCCGGGAGATCGACGCCATGAGCGAGGAAGAATTCCGGGCGGCAGTAGCCACCACCAACGTGTACGCCCGGGTGGCGCCCGCCCACAAGCTACGGATCGTGGACGCCCTGCAAGACGAGGGCAATATTGTGTCCATGACCGGCGACGGGGTGAACGACGCCCCCGCGCTGAAAAGCGCCGACATTGGGGTGGCCATGGGCATCACCGGCACGGAGGTGACAAAAGAAGCCGCCACCATGATCCTCACCGACGACAACTACGCCACCATCGTGTCCGCGGTAGAGCAGGGCCGCGCCACCTTCGACAACATTCGAAAATTCTTGCGGTACCTATTGAGTTCGAACATGGGTGAGGTCGCCACCGTGTTCGGTGGGGTAGTGCTGGCCGCCCTGCTGGGGCTCACCACCGGCGAAGGCGGGGTAGTGCTGCCGCTACTGGCAACCCAAATTTTGTGGATCAACCTCATCACCGACTCCGGCCCGGCCCTCGCAATGGGCGTGGACCCCACCGACGAATCCGTCATGAACCGCCCGCCCCGCAACATGGCCGACCGGATCATCAACAAAGCCATGTGGTGGCGAGTCATCTACATCGGGGTCATCATGGGCCTGGTTACCCTGCTCAGCATCGACATGTTCTACCCGGGTGGCCTGATAGCCGGCTCGGACAGCTTAGACACCGCCCGGACCGTGGGATTCACTACGCTCGTGCTGGCCCAACTCTTCAACGCCCTCAACTCCCGCTCCGAAACCCAAAGCGCATTCCACCACATGACCAGCAACCGGTGGCTGTGGTACGCCATCGGGTTGGGTGTGGTACTGCAAATCATGGTGGTGCACGTGCCATTCCTCCAAACAGCATTCGGCACCACAGCACTCGACCCACTCCACTGGGCGGTCGCCATCGGCATGGCATCCATCGTGTTGTGGGCGGAAGAACTATCGAAGCTGGTGCGCCGCCAACTGGCAAAACCGGTCGCAGACACCGCCCCGGCCGCGGCGTCGCAAAGCGCATAAAAGTTGACGCGGACAGTGAAAATAGCATACAGTGTTCAGGTTCCTGCGATTACACCGCCCCTGACCCCGGTCAGCCGGTCTGTCACATCGCAGATAAAACCCAAAAGGGCTGAACCGGCCGCGCAACCCGTGCGGCGCCTGTACTACCCAGTGACATAAAGGAACCATCATGGCAGTCAAAATTAAACTCCAGCGGCTAGGCAAAATCCGCAACCCCCAATACCGTGTCGTGATCGCCGACGCCCGCACCCGCCGCGACGGCAAGGTCATCGAAAACATCGGCATCTACCAGCCCAAAGAAAACCCCTCGCTGATCCGCATCGACTCCGAGCGGGCCCAATACTGGTTGGGCGTGGGCGCACAGCCGACCGACCCGGTACTGGCACTGCTGAAGATCACCGGCGACTGGCAGAAGTTCAAGGGTCTGCCCGGTGCCGAAGGTAAACTCCGGGTTGCCCCGGAAAAGCCCTCCAAGCAGGAACTCTTCAACAAGGCACTGGCCGAAGCCAACGAGGGCCCCAGCCTCCAAGACGTGGTAGAAAAGGCCCGCAAGTCGAAGGAAGAAAAGGCAGTGAAGGCCGCCGCCGAAATCGCTGCAGCCGAAGAAGCATCCGAATAACCTTATCGACGCTTCAGCTTGAGCGCACAAGCCCCCGTCCACTATCAGGCGGGGGCTTTTCGACGTCGGTTCCAACGGGGGTGGCTCAACTATGCTGCTTCTCTTGGGCACACCGCAGCGAAAACATGCTGGAAAACCTGTCATCTATTTCCAAAGAGATCATTAACGCATTGCTATGAAGCACCGCGATGCGGCCATCATCAGCCAACTCGAAACAATACATCACCCTTGTGGCCCGAACCTTCCCGGGCGGGTGAAACTCCAGCCACAGGTTCAGGTTATGGGACCCACAAGCATAAAAATAGTTGTGGATCGTCATCCTCCCATTGACGAGACAATTGGCCCAATACCGAACCGTCGCCAAACCCTCACCACAATACGGGACACTGGTGAGCCGAGCGTCAGGATGAAAACACTCAACAATCCCCGCCATGTCCTGCGCATTCACCGCATCAACAAACGCGGCCACCTTGGGAGGAATCCGATCCAGGTCAACCACGGATGACCTAACGGTCCTCGCCAGTCAACATGGTGAGCAGAAACACGCTGCCCGCCGGGTCCGCATCCTCGGGGCAATCCACCCGATGCCGCACATGCTGATCCACATGCATAATCGTGCCCGGCGTCAACGTGGTCACCTCATCACCAACCGTAAACGTCACACGCCCCGTGATCGCCTGCACAAAAATCGGGTGGGCCGCCTCATGATCCGGCAACACCTGGCCGGGCAGAAACGTAAAAAGAATCAGATTCGCCCGATTTCCCTGAAGCACCCGCTTCACCGCCGGCCGCTGCTTCCCGGGCTGCGGCTTGGGGG
>CAJZGD010000087.1 GCA_915275065.1 uncultured Corynebacterium sp.
CGCCCCGCCGGCGCCCGCACCGGCACCCGACATGGGCACGAATAATACGCCAGCGGCACCAGAAGTCAATACGCAGAATCAACAGGAACAGGCCCCAGCACCCGCACCAGCCCCGGTGGAGGTGCCAAACGTACCGCAAACGACGATTACGCCGCCAGCAGCACCCACGCAAAATAATGATTTGATTCAAGGCCTCAACGGTTTATTGCAGCCAGGCGGCGGTGGGCAGCTAACAAATAATGCCCCACCGCAACAGACCCCAGAGCAACAACAGACCCCCGGTAATGGCCAGCAACAGCAGCAGGCTCCCATGGTCATTCCCTCGCTTCCCGGAGCAGAGAATAACCAGCTTCGGTAAGAGTTTTTAGCAGGCCACGGCCGGTTATCGCAGTGCACACCATTATGCTTTCTTAAGAATCAGTCTTATACTCATCTTTGAGATTTCCCATGATTTTCATGAGGTTGTTTTCAGCTTCATGGGAAATCCGCTCATTACTGATTTCCGTTCATGCATAAGGAAGCATTGGCTCATGCCCCGGTTTTCTTCTCAAGGTGCCCTACACTCAAACGGGCGCCAACAACTAGTTATAGCCCCCATCGACTCTGCGGCTTCTGTGGCACCGCTCATGTCCGCCCCACAGTTCGGCATCATGATGGGGGCATCATCGTGGTAATCAACATGATGTTTCAAATCATAAAAACCATTCTGGCGATTATCGGTATCATCTTTGGTGGCATCTTTATCCTCGGCATGCTCATAGATGGTGCTGCCTGGCGCTTCCTCATGGGGTTGGCGCTTCTCGGGCCAGCTGTGTGGTGGTTCATGACCAAGCCGGGACAACGCCGATGGAAGGCCGTCATCCCATTGGCCCTACTGTCGTTTTTCGCTGGAGTTGGCATAGCTCCAGACACAGAACCAGAGCAGCCGGCGGCCGCGGTCATGGCCACGCCTAGCAGCTCAAGCACCCCAACCACGACGAAGAAAACCACCACCTCTCGGCCCACCACAACAAGTCGAACCACCACCGCCACAACAACATCGGCACCGCCCACAACCAGCACCGTTGTCTCCGAGACGCAGGTTGTGTCCGACAATCACACGGACCACTATGTGCGAGATCCCGAGCCGGCCCCCGTCATCGTGCCGGAACCGGAGTATCCGCCTGCACCAATCCCAGAGCCGGAAACCGCTCCGGCGCAGAATGTTTATTACCCGAACTGTAAGGCAGCAAAGGCCGCAGGTGCGGCACCGCTCTATCAAGGTGAGCCGGGTTACCGAGCCGGATTGGATCGTGACCAAGACGGCGTCGCCTGCGAACGATAAGTTCTACTGATAGAAAACCACCCATCCCCTGGCTGTAATTTTGCTACATCCGGGGGATTTTTCCGTTACTGGTGTGGCTATATGTTACTAATGGGGCCAGTTGGGCTGATGTTTTATGTACTTTCCCTGGGCATTATCCAAAGATTTGGATAAAATTTATAAAAGAAAATAACCCCTATTCATTTCTCATAATCTTAAGAATGGTCTGCAAATATTAGCGAGATCTGTGGGCAAAATCGTCGTAAAGCAGCAAAAATAGCCACAAAAGCCCGCCGATTAATATTAAATTATTTTAATAATGCTACCATGATAGACGTTTAGGTTATTTTTCCGATTCTTCCTGGGAATCGACATTTTCCCAAAAAGGTCTAAACTTAAGGTTTAGAGTTTTAGTTACTCGGTCCATTCCCCACATTGAGCGACCCCTCACGGACCTTTTTTAATAGTAAATTTCAATTACTCTAACGTTGTCCGTCGTTGGATTTAGCAGATAAGGAGCCGCGCCATGATACTGCCACTCTCACGGTTCACCATGACGGTTGCAGTGAGTGTCGCATTAGTTGTGATGCTCCCGTATTTCGCCTGGTTAACGTATACATTGCAGTTGATGGAACCGGATATATCTGGGGCTGTCATGTCCGCGGCACGAAGGTCGACAACCGAGTCCTCCCCCACCACAAGTAGGATGGTCACTCCGCTGGCAGATGGTTCGCTGGCGGAGATTTCTTACGATGACCCGAATGCGCAGCGACTTGCGGATGCCATGGCGTCGCAGGGTGGAGTGCCCATCTGCGAATGCTTACACGACTGGGGTCCAGGCGCCACGCTCATGTGTGATGGCACACTGCTCTACACTGCCCATTGCGTCGATGAGGTGTCAAGCACCGGCGATAACTCCGCCCCTACTTTCGCCAACCCCGACATACCCCCAGAGCTTATGGCTCCCCAAATAGAGCAACGGGTAGAGCAGCACGAAACAGCGCCGCAAGAACCCCAGCAATGATGAGGCTCATCAGGTTTTCCGCGGTAGCTACACTATAGTGCCATGGTTACCGCAATGATGCCCGAGTCACATATTGTTTTAGCCTCGGGCAGTGTCGAAGCAAGTCCCTTAGTGTCCTTTGCCTGGATCATGGCTGCCGCGGTGACGGCGCCGCTGATTTCCTGGGCGACAGGAAAGCGCGTGCCGGCTGTGGTGCTGCTCATTGGGGCGGGCATTCTTATTGGCCCGCACTGGCTGGGGTTGGCATCAACCGAGGGCGGTGTGGGGTTATTAAAACAGTTGGGGTTGGGCATGCTCTTTCTCTTGGCCGGCTACGAGATTAATCCCGCCATGATTCGCAGCAGAGAGGGTCGCACGAGCGCAACCACCTGGCTGGTGTGTATGGGGCTGAGTTTCGCGGGGGCGTGTGTGCTTCTGCGACCCCATAACACGTCGACGGCGGTGGTGCTGGCCATTGCATTCACATCCACGGCCGTGGGCACGCTCATGCCCATCATGAAACAGCAACAGGTGCTGCACACCCCGGTGGGGCGATCGTTGCTGGTGCATGGTGCAATCGGTGAGATCTTCCCCATTTTTGCGATGGCGTTATTATTGTCGGCACGCAGCACGTGGGTAACGGCCATCGTTTTGGCTGCGTTCTTTATGGTCGCCATTGTGGTGGCGGCCATTCCGCGGACGGTACGGTTTCTCTTGCCGTGGACCGCGCGGGCCATGGTTCTCAATGCCGGCGCAACGAACCAAACGGTGATGCGATTGGTGCTGTGGATGCTGGGTGTGCTCATGGCTGTCGCAGCGGTGTTCGAATTGGATGTGGTGTTGGGTGCGTTTGCGGCTGGGTTTATTTTGCGTCGTCTCGTCCCGGAAAAGTTCAGCGAGGCCGTGGAGCAACGGCTCGACATCGTGGGGTATTCGTTGTTGATTCCGGTGTTTTTCGTGTGCTCGGGAATGACGATCGACCCCCAGGCAGTGTCTGATAAACCCTGGTTACTGTGTGTTTTGGTGCCGTTGATTTATGTGGTTCGGGGGCTACCGGTGCTCATTCGGGAGCTGTTCTTTACCACCGGGTCCCAATTGACAAATGTGCGGGAGAAGATCCAGCTGAGCCTCTATGCCGCAACGGCGCTTCCGATCATTGCGGCGGTCACCGAGGTGGCGGTGGAATCGCAATTATTGTCGGAGGAGAATGCGTCACTGCTGGTAGCCGCAGGTTCGGTAACGGTGCTCATCTTCCCGTTTATAGCGAATATGATTCAACCAGCGGAAACTACTGCGAATTCGCTGAGGACTTCCTAAGATTCGAAACTAATGTTATTGTTGTTGACTAGTGTTACATAAGTGAAGTTTTAATAGCTTTGTAAGCTTTGCGACGACGTTCCGCACCATCACCCGTCGCAACGCAACACAAGTAGGGAGACCCATGTCCATATTTTCCGCCCTGTCACGCCGCCGATTCCTCCAAACCGCAGCATTGACCATTGCCAGCAGCTTCGCCTTCGCCGCCGCCGGCATCACCGCGCCACAAGCATTCGCCCTCGGGCCCGTCCTGGGAACCGTCATCGACTACGCCGCTGGCGTACCAGACGGCGACACCATCAAGGAAGCCGGCCACCTCGGATCTGTCCGATACGTATCCCAACGCCGCCCCGGCGCGGAATGGATGCTTGGCAAACCCGTCACCCTAGAGGAAACCAAAGACCAGGCCGCTAACGGCCTCAAGGTCGCATCCATCTACCAGTTCGGTAAGGAAGAAACCGCCGACTGGAAACAAGGTGCCGCGGGTGCCGCAGTGCACGCCCCCCAGGCCATCCAGCTGCATGCCGCCGCCGGTGGGCCCAAGGGCCGGCCCATCTATGTGGCGATTGACGATAATCCGTCCCGGGAAGAATACGATAATCAGATCCGCCCCTACCTTAAGGCCTTCGATGAGATTCTCAAGAGCCAGGGCTATACCATGGGCGTGTACGCCAACTATGGCACCATTGATTGGGCGATCCAGGATGGTCTCGGCTCCTATTTCTGGCAGCATGACTGGGGTTCCAACGGGCAGATTCACCCGCGGGTCACGCTGCACCAGGTGGCTGGCGAAACCGAAAACCTCGATGGCATTGAGGTTGATGTCAACGATGTGTATGCGGAAGACTGGGGCCAGTGGACGCCCGGCCAGGCAGACACCCCCGCCCCCAGTGGGCAGACGACTGCCAATAGTGGCAATGTGAAGCTGCCTTCGGGTGCGAGCGGGAATGCGAAGAATAACCAGTCAAGCGCTACCCTTCCAGAAACATTGGCCGGCAAAAACCTGGATGCTAAAACCATCCGTCAGCTGGGCAATTCGGTGAATAGTATTTCCAGCAAGCTGCCGGTCGGCCAGCAAATCGTGATGCCTTCGGAAGAGCAGATCAAGGTGATTCTGCAGATCGCCAAGTCGTCTAGTTAGCCGGTACCGCCGCCTAGTAATCGGTGGGTTCCGTTGTCGCCGTGGTTGTGGCCGTTTTGGTCACAGCCGCGGTTTTTGTGTTGGCGGTTCCAGAAACCGCGCGGCTTGTCGAGGTTGCGGATGTGGTTTGCGACGCCGATGGTTTTTCGGTTTCGGTCGGGTATGGTTTGCCTTCGCCTAACACCTGGTATTTCATCATGTCGGTGAGCGTGGTTTTTGATGTATTCACCGCGCCCACAGCCACGAAGTCGGCCCCATATCCGGCCGAAAGGTATTCCTTGTTTTCGTCGCTTTCGGCGGTCTGGCTGCCGATGATGTTCGGCAATACGCCGCTGCCGTAGTTTTGTTGCGGGTTGAGGCTTTGTCGTTCCCGCATGACAGCCAGCAGCGTGGCATCGGGTTCCCGGTCGAGGAGTTGGCCAAGAAAATACGCCACATCATACGAACTGGTTTGCGAATATGCCCAGTAGTTATTGGCGGTCGTGGCGTCTAACTGGTATTTATCCGCCGCCCACGAGACGGAATTGGGGAACACCGAATAGAGTTCGTCGGTGAGGGCGTTATCATCATGAAGCAGCATGCGCCGGGCTTGTTCCCGCTCTTTTTCTCCGCCCTTCGTGAATGCGTAATGCCCAATATACAGCCTGACCAGGCCTTGGGCCCGGCGGGAATTACGTTCATTGGTGGAGCCCACATGTTTACCTGTCCGCAAATTCACGTAGGTGTATTGGTACGGCAAGTGGTCGAAGGTGCGTTTCGACAGTTTTTTGTATTCAAAACCCTGAAGCGACAGGTCGGGTGTGCGGTCGACGTCGGCAAGCTCTTCGGGGGATTTCAGCACCACGTTCGTGATATCGGTAGTGATCGATCTGCCGCAGCCCGTGACCAGCAGTGCGCTACACACCACCGCAGTGGTGACGGCTCGGGAATAACTACTCGCAGATCTACTGGGCATGCGCTAAATTCTAGCGCCCCACCGTGAAAAAAGCGTGTTTATGTTTGAGTTATATTTCTCTTCGACATCATTTATGATGCAAGCATGAAAATAACCCCGGCTTCCCGCTCGCTTGTCATGGCGTATTGGCTGGTGCTTTCGGGTTACGCCTATGGTTTAGGGCTAGGGTTGCGATTGATCACACCGTTTTTGGATGCACTTATTTTCATGCTCCTGGTGGTTGCGTCCATCATTATGGTGCCGATCCTCATGCTGCTTGGTGTGGTTCTTTATGCGTTTCCTGATGCTTCACCCACCATATGGCGGGATATTCGGGTTCCCTTTGGGTGTTTTTGGTTCGGTGTTGTCATGCAGATATGGTTTCTGCCAGACGCCAATTTTTATGAGGACTACACCCACCCAATGGTTGCCCCTTTGAGCACGATTTTTAGAGTCAGCCCAACGGTATGCCACTATGTCCTGGCCATAGTATTCTTCAGCCTTTGCGCCATAAGTTACGGCAGGATACTTGTTGTCGGCAGACAGTCGCCACGTGTTGGGGCCCCGGCAGCCCCAGATTATCGGGTTGGCCCTACCTGGTGGTGGGTGGGATTGTCGATAGTCATTCCCATCGCCACCGTCTGCTTATCCCCAATGCATCAGCTGTCGATGGTGATGCTTTGGGAGATAGGAATCCTCGTGCCTTTGAGTTTGGGTTTCCTCCTGTTTCCCGCCCATGAACCGGTGCTTTCCCGCATCAGGATGCCGCTTGCGTGCTTTTGGTTGGTGATTATTGCCGGAAACCTTGCGTGGCCACGGCCATGGGGCGTTGCCGTGTGCGCGGCCATGGCTGTGGCTTGCTGGGTTTGGGTTATCTGCCGTGGAAGATGGGGGCACGCCGCTCGGCGCGGGCCTGTTTCGCTTCTTCGGCGTCGGCACTAGACCAGCAGGCGTCGAAAAGCGCCTGGGCATCGGCGCTGAGCTGGTAGGTTGCGTCCTGCGCATTGAGCGCCGCCTTGAGCTGCTGCATGGCCAACGGCGCCAAGCGGGACACCTCGTAGACGAATTCTTCGGCCTGGGCGGGGTTTTTCACCGGGATGATAAACCCCACGGCGGCGGCCTGGCTGGCGGTCACCCGCTGGTTAGCGATCAGCATATTCCTGGCGAGCGCCCCACCCAACAGGTTTTGGGCGCGATGAATGGTCCACCCATCGAGCGCGAAGCCCAGTGAGGCAACCGGCACTCTAAACCACGCTTTATCACCGGCAACCCGCAGGTCACAGGCCAACGCCAATTGGGTTCCGGCGCCGATCACCGGGCCGTGAATATCCGCAATCACCGGGACCGGGGCACACACAATTGCCCGCAGCATGCCGAAGAGTGCCTCGTGGAAATCATCACCGTACACGCCGGTAGAAACCGTGCCCCCGATTGTGTGTTCGGATGCTGCGCCCAGGTCCGCACCGGCACAAAACGCCGGCCCCTGGGCCCGGATCACAATGACCCGGGTGGTGGGCATGCCGTTGATTTCATTAGCGGTATCGGTCGCGGCCTGGATTTCCTGAGTGAGCAGCCGGCACATTTCCGCGGTCAATGCGTTACGTTTCGCCGGACGGTTCAAGGTGAGAACGGTGATGTTTTGTTCGGTAGTGCTCAATACCAAAGGTTCGGGGAGAATCATAGTCATAGAAAATCAGCTTTCCTTATACGACTAGTGAGTTTGCGGGGTTGGGATGCCACCCACATCGTCGCCGGGGAACACGTCGGGGTCGGCGTAGCGGCGGCCACTGCCCGGCTCATTGTCAAGCTGCAGGATGCGGGACATTTCGGATTCGGATAGTTCAAAGTTGAAGATCGCAAGGTTCTCCGCCTGGCGGGTGGCTGTTGCTGACTTCGGCACCGAGGATACGCCAAGCTGATAAATCCACCGCAGCGCCACCTGCGCCGGGGTGACCCCATATTTGTCGGCGATATCAGCCAGCAGGCTGGTGTGCGTCACATCCCCCTGCGCCAACGGCGACCAGGCTTCCGTGAGCACCCCAAGTTGGGCGTGGGTTTCCCGCAGTTCGGCTTGGGAAAACCCTGGGTGCAATTCCACCTGGTTGATAGTGGGCACAATGCCGGTTTTTTCCTGCACGTCCCGCAGTTGGTCACCGTTGTAGTTCGCGACAGCAATGGACCGAATATCGCCCAGGCCTTGGAGGGTGCCCAATGCCGCAAACCGTTCCACATGGCGGCCGGTGCTGGGGCACGGCCAGTGCACCATGTAACAGTCCAAGTAGTCTAAGCCCAGGTTGGTGAGTGACGTTCGGAAAGCGGTCTGCACTTCTTGGTCGCTTTGCTGATCATTCCACACTTTTGAGGTGATAAAGAGTTCTTCGCGGGTGACGTCGCCGGCGCTGATGGCGTCACGAATGGCCCGACCAATATCGGCCTCATTCCGATAGAGCGCTGCGGTATCAATATGCCGGTAACCGATGTCAATGGCGCTACGTACCGCGGTGACGGCATCATCGCCCCGCAGTTTCCAAGTGCCCAGGCCCACCGCCGGCACCTCTACACCATCATTGAGGGTAAACGTTGGAACATATTTTTCAGACATACCCTACTTTCTACCCCTTTTTGCGGTAGAAAGTGGGGATTATTGGCAAAATATCCCACCGGGGGTAACGGCACCATTAGGGTTTAACCATGACCCATATCACTGCGCAACAACTCATCGAGGAAGTCCTCGACCCCCACACCTTCCAGTCCTGGGATGAAACCCCACACTATGGCACCATCAGCGACGACTACCGAGCAGCTATCGACCGGGCCAAAACCAAATCCGGTGTCGACGAAGCCGTCATCACCGGCGAAGGGATGATCTCTGGCACCAGGGTTGCCTTTGTCCTCAGCGAATTCACCTTCCTGGGCGGCTCCATTGGGGCGGCCACCGCCCGACGCATTATCACCGCAATCCACCGGGCCACCGCCGAACAACTACCACTGCTCATCTCCCCGTCCTCCGGCGGCACCCGCATGCAAGAAGGCACCCCCGCATTCGCCCTCATGGTGTCCATCACCACCGCCGTCTACCGGCACAAAGACGCCCACCTGCCCTTTATCGTATATCTGCGCAACCCCACCACCGGCGGGGTCATGGCATCCTGGGGATCAGCCGGGCACATCACCTTCGCCGAACCCGGCGCCCTCCTCGGCTTCCTCGGGCCGCGCGTCGTCGAACTCACTACCGGGAAAACCATCCCCGCCGGCGTCCAACAAGGCGAACACCTGGCGCAACACGGCGTCATCGACGGTGTTATTTCTCCCAAACAATTACGGGCGGCCGTCCAAAAACTCGCCAAAGTACTGCTCACCCCCGCCAGCCGCAACAGGCCCGCAACGCAACAACCGCAACAAAACCAGTCCCCCATCAGCGCCTGGGACGCCATCACCGCCACCCGCCGCGCCGACCGCCCCGGACTGCAACACCTCCTTGCCGCACTGGGATCCGACAATGTGATCGAACTCTCCGGCTCCGGTGACGGGCGGATCTCCCCCGCAGTCAAGGTAGCACTCACCCGCATCGCCAACCGGCCGGTGGTCATCATCGGCCAAGACCGACACCACCAACCCCCACACGCCGAAACGGAACTCGGGCCCGCAGCCCTACGATTCGCCCGCCGCGGCATCACCCTGGCGCACTCCCTCCAAATCCCCCTGGTGTCCATTATCGACACCCCCGGCGCGGAACTATCCGCCGCAGCCGAAGAACAAGCCATGGCCGGCTCTATCGCCCGAACCCTCGGCGAGCTTGTCGACGTTGACGTGCCCACCGTATCAGTCATCCTCGGCCAAGGCTGCGGCGGTGGCGCCCTGGCGATGCTCCCCGCAGACAAAGTGTTGGCGGCCGCCCACGGCTGGCTCTCCCCGCTGCCCCCGGAAGGAGCATCCGCCATCATTTACCGGGACACCGCCCACGCCCCAGCAATGATGGAAAACCAGGGAGTGTCCGCGGGGGCGCTTGTATCATCCGGCATCATCGACGGCATCATCCCGGAAACCCCCGACGCCAGCGACGAACCCACAGCATTCATCAACCGGGTTATCGACCACATTGGCCAGGCGCTGTGGGAATTAGAAACCCACCCCACGCGGGTCGGCCGGGAACAACGTTTCCGGCACTATGAACAACTCACTGACTCCCTCACCATGGCCTAAAATCCGAAACGGCCCCGACCCGTTTCCGGGGC
>CAJZGD010000088.1 GCA_915275065.1 uncultured Corynebacterium sp.
GATCTGTCCCGGATTGGCGGGACCACACGGATCGTGACTGCGGGCATTCGGGGTGGATCATGTTGGCGGTTCGGGGCCACCGGGACGCCCCCGAGGTGGTGGTGTGCACGTCACCGGATGGGGTGCACTGGTCCCTGCTCGGGCCGCTCGAACTGGTGGGCGATACTGGGTTGCAGGGAGAGCGCATGGTCGCGCCCCGCATTATGCGGCTGCACGACGAAGTCAAAGACAAAGTGTGTGATGTGCTGCTTATCACTTTAGAGCGGGATGGCATTGACGCCTCGGGGTACCTGGTTGGTTCCCTGGTGGGAACCCGGTTTCACGTCGATAAGCCATTCAGCCGCATTGACCACGGTCATGATTTCACCCGCCCCCGCAACACCAATTTCGTCTCCCGTTCGAATAATATTGCGGCTCATTATCGGGATGCTTACCTGTTTGGGCTCATGAATGGTGTGGGCCGCCTTGACGACGCCTACCAGCACGAGAGCTATCTATCGGAGGGATGGGCGAATTGTTTAAGTCTCCCCCGCCATGTCACGTTGCAGGATGGGATTTTGTACCAAACCCCGGCACGGGGCTTGATTTCCGCCATTGAGGAGTCCGATCATGCACTCATGCTCACGAGTATTTTTGAGGTGCCGCCGGGGGATGCCATCACGGTGGAGTTGACCGATTCGTGTGGTCAGGTGGCTGCCACGATTACGCATTATGGGGACCGGTTGGAGTTGGATCGGTCGATGAATACGTATCATCAGGGTGATGAGGTGGCGGTGGCGCCGCTGGGTGAGGGGGACACGGACACGATCACGGTCATTGCTGATGGTTCCACGGTGGAGGTGTTTGCCGATGGTGGGCAGGTGGCCATGGCCAGCCGGGTGTATTTCAACGGCCAGTGCGAGGAGTTTCATTTGCGCTACACGCCTGGGGTGACGGTGTTGCACACGAATGTTATTGCCCCCACCATGTCCGGGTTTTATCATCTCGACGATGTTGATGAGGGCATTATCCGCTAGGATCCGTTAGGCCGCGGGGTCGCTGATGCGGCTGAGGAATAGGGGTGTGCCGGTGTCCACATCACCGATGACCAGGTAGAAGGGCCGGTCGGCGATGATGTCGATGGGTTGTTCCGGGATCATGCCGGGGGCGGCGCCGGTACGGCCGCCGATTTCGGTGACCGCGCTGGCCACGGTTCCTTCTTCATCCACCAGCATGATGGCTTGCTGTACCGCTTGTGTGATATTGATGGGGTTCGCGTTGGTCATGGTTGGCAGGTCGATGTTCCCGGCGAGGCCCAGGTATCGGAGGAAGGGGATGAGGTCTTTTTTGGTGGTGAGCCGGAGTTTGGGCAGCCCCACCCGCACGAGTCCGGTGGTTTCGTTTGGCCGGCAGAGTTGGGATACGGCTTGTTTGAGCATCATGGGGGTTACCTGGCCCGGGTCGGCGTCGGGGATGAGGACGAAGGCGGCAAGTTCCCCGTCGGTGTAGTCCAGGCGTACTCCCCGCCACCCGTCGGACACTGTGTAGGGGGCGGTGGTGCGAGAGAGCCACATCATATCGACCATGATGGTTTCCCCGGTGGTTTTAGTGAATTGGCTTTGGCGCGTGTTATTGGCGCTGAAGCGTTCTCGCCACCTGGCGGCGAAGGTGATGGCGTTTTGCAGCACAAAGTTGATGTCGCCCCTGGTGGCGTCGATGCCGGATTTGTTCACCAAGCCGGCAGTGCTTTTGTTTACCCAGTCGTCGAGGTTCTCTTGGGTGATTGCGCCGGTTTCTATCGGCACGTCCCACCCGGCAATTGTGTCGCAGTATGTCGGTTTGATGGGGACTTCCGGTGCGGCGAGGAGCCTGGCTACCGCGGCGATCACTGGAATGTCTTGGGGTGTGGCGGCGGGCGGCCCGGCCCATAGATGCCACATCGTCCATGCTGGCTGGAGTTGTTTCGGGTCGATTTTGGTGGTGCCATTGACTGCGCCTTCGGCGATGACGCCGGCAGCAGCGGCCGCCCCGACTGGGCTAACTACCGTGTTGGGTTTTGCGGGGAGGTTGTCTGATCCCGCTGTGGTGTTGGGACTGCCGAGCAGGGAAAACCCGATGGTCATGAGGTCGGATTGGTCGCTGTCGATGGGGGTGAAGTCCCCGTTGAGGGCGTCGTCGGCAAGCGTCATGGGCGGCTCGGGTGGTTCGGGCGTGTTGGTTGGGGTCGGGAAGCTGGAGGTTGGGGTCATGGCAGTAGTTGTGGTTGTTGGGGTTTTGGAGTTGGTGCAGGCGACCAGGCCGGGGACAAGCGCGAATAGGGCGAGGAATCGGCGGCGGTTCATGGTTTTAGCTTAACGACGATGGGTGGCGCGCCTCCTCTGATGTTTTCTTGCCACTACCCCGTCTGACCTCGGATTACTGTGGTTCACATTGGGTTATGCCATCTTTGGGTCACCGATGTGGCTAAGGAACAGGGGTGTGCCGGTTTCCACGTCGCCGACGATGAAGTAGAAGGGGCGGTCGGCCATGATGTCGATGGGTTCTTCTGCCCAGTGGGGGATGCCCATTTCCATACCTAGAATAGTCACCGTGCTCACCACGGTTCCTTGCTCATCCACCACGATGATGGCTTGTTGCGTCGCTTGCGTAGGAATCGTGGGTAAGTCTGTCGTTATTGCCCGATCCATGCCCTGTTCTACACCAATGGCAGTGAATAGATCGACAAGATCTTTGCTGGTTGCCACCGTAAATCTGGGTAATCTCGTGAAGACGAACCCTATGGTTTCATTCGGCCGGCAGAGTCGCGAGACCGCCTGCCGCAGCATTGTTGGTGTCACCTGTTCTATGTTGTCATCAGGGATGAGGACGAGGCGGCGAGTTCCCCGTCGGCGTAATCCAGGCGTACCCCACGCCACCCGTCAGACACCGTGTAGGGGGCGTGACGGACAGAGCACATCATTTTGACCCGGGTTATGGTGCCATCGGCCCGGTTGAAGTCGTAGTCAATGACGTCTCCTTGTCGAAAATCTTCCTGCCATTTGGCGGCAAAGGTGATGGCGTTTTGTAACACGAGTTTCATTTCCGGGGTGACCTTGATTCCGGATTGGTGAATCAGGTTGGCGGTGTTGATTCGCGCCCATTCGTCAAGATTCTCCTGGGTGATTGCCCCGGTTTCAATCGACACATCCCACCCATCGATTGCCTCATGGTATGCCGGTTTGATGGAGAATTCCGGGTCGACAAAGATCTGGGCTTTCGTCGCAATCACCGGATTTTTCTTCGGATGTCTGGTGGGTGGCCCTGCCCATTGCTGCCACATTGTCCACGCCGGTTGCAGTGATTTCAGGTCGATGATTGGTTCGTCGCTGCTGCCTTCGGCGATGACGCCGGCGGCGGCAACTACCCCGACTGGGCTCACCACCGTATTGGCGGAATCGGGGTCATCGAGCAGAAACAGCCCAATGTCCAACAGATCGGCCTGATTTTCCTCAGTGAGAGCAATGCTGTGAACTGAAGAATCATCGGAAGAAGTCATCATTACCCCTTGGTTGGGTCGCCAACGTAGCTAAAAAACAGGGGCGTGGCGGTTTTTGCGTCGCCGACGATGAAATAGAACGGCCGGTCGGCAATGATGGTGATGTCTCCGGTCATTGGTGTCGCCATCAATTCCATGCCGACCTCGGTGACAGCACCGGCCACTGTGCCTTCTTCATCCACAACGATGAAGGCCTGCTGCACCGCCTGGACGATGTTGGTAGGCAGGTCGGTCATTTTTGTCAGTGCTGCCTTCTCCCCCAGGCCAACATGGTTGAAAAACCCCTTGAAGTCCTTGCTGGTTGTGAACCTGAATTTGGGGAGGCCGACTTTTAAAATGGCGGTCTGTTCCTGCGCGGTCACCAGGCGGGATAATGCCTGCCGCAGCTTTGTTGGGGTCACCTCCCCCAGGTCGTCATCGGGGATGAGGACGAAGGCGGAAAGTTCTTCGTCGGTGTAGTCCAGTCGCACTCCCTGCCACCCATCGGACGCAATATAAGGGCCATGATGCTGAAAGAGCCACATCATGTCAACCCGAGTAATGGTGCCGTCAGCTTTGGTGAAGTCGTATTTAATCGTGTCATTTGCCTTGAAGGGGACCAGCCACTTGGCAGCGAAGATGATAGCGTTTTGGAGCACCAGCTTCATGTCCGGGGTGACGGTGAGCCCGGATCCTTTCACCAATCCGCCGGTATTGGTTCGCACCCAGCTATCAAGATTGCCTTTTGTCACCTTGCCGGTTTCTACCGGCACATCCCACCCGGCGATCGTGTCACTGTATTCCGGTTTGATGGGAATTTTCGGGTCGGCAAGCAGCCTCGCTGCTGCGGAAATCACCGGCACATTCCCTGGCTTATTGGTGGGCTCCCCGGCCCACTTGCGCCACATTGTCCATGCCGGTTGCAGTCGTTTCGGATCGACCGCTACTTTGCTGGTGGCGCCCTCGGCGATGACGCCGGCGGCAGCGGCCGCCCCCACCGGGCTCACCACCCTATTAGGTGAACTCTGCTGGTCTTCGGTTTGGCCCTCGGCCCTGGCCGAGTCAGGGTTGTCAGGGCTGCCCAGCAGGGAAAGCCCAATGGTCAAGAGGTCGGATTGGTCTTCCCCGTCAATGGGAGTGAAGGAATCATCCAGTTGCGCTGCTGCTCGGGTACAGGCCGTCGTCAACAACGGCACTGCGAGGACGGAAAGGCCAAGCAGGTAGAGGAAGCTTCGACGATTCAGGAGGTTTCTGCTCAGGTTCATACCCCAAGCCTAGTGACCCTGGTGAGCCCTCCGCAGTCGAGTGACCGAAGCCCGAGCGGTCACCTGCATGGTGTCCGGCAGGGTGGCGATGCGTTCCGCCAGAATATCGGGGTGAATATGCCTGGCAGATGGGCTCATGCCGATCTGGGTGGCAATGGATTGTTGGTCCAAGTTCATGACGAATTCGATGGTGGTGGAGTCGGCCACAGGTACCAAATGTTCGGCAGCCTGGGCGATCATCCGGTCGAGTTTACCTTCCTCAATGTCGGCAATGCCGAGGGGCCGACGCAGCTCCGCAAGGTGCCCGTGGTTAGGGGTCACCACAATGACCTCACCCTGGGGTTTGAGGATGCGAGCAAATTCGGCGGCGTTCCGGGGAGCAAACACCACAGCAATGGCGTCCACGCTGGCGTCCCGAATGGGCAGGCGGGACCACACATCGGCCACCACGGCACCAACCCTGGGGTGACAAACAGCAAGAAGTTCCGCCGCATGGGTGGACACGTCGATACCAATACCGCGGGCGCCGGCCACGGAATCAAGCACATGGGAAAGGTAATAGCCGGTGCCGGCACCTACCTCGGTGATCACGGGTTGGGCATCATCCGGCAACCCAATATCGTCGAACAGGTCTTCTATGGTGGTGGAGACCGCTTCGACAAATGGGGCGAAATGCCCATGCGATAGAAATGTCTCCCGGGCGGTAATCATCGACAGGTCATCGCCGCTGTACCGCAACCCATTATCCCCAGCAAGCGTGACATATCCCGCCGGGGCAACGTCGTAAGCATGCCCAGATTCGGAAATCAATTGGGTGAAATCATCATTACCGGTGAGTGCGGTGCCATCAATGGGATCAGCAAGAACGTCAATAATATGTTTAAGCACGAATCATATTCCTTATTTTTGGGTCTGCGAACTAAAAAATGGGCTCGCCTCACACAAAGACGAACCCATATCACATAGTAACGTGGGACAATGAGACCTGGTTATTCTTGCGCTAAACGGTGCCTAAGCCTCGGCAACAGCGGTGAGTAATTGGCCCAGCTCCGCCGCCTCCGCCTTATTCAGCTCAATGACTAATCGCCCACCACCATCCGTGGGGATGCGCATCACAATTTTCCGGCTTTCGATGACCGCTTCCATTGGGCCGTTACCGGTTCGGGGCTTCATAGCAGCCATGGGCACTTCACCATTCCCTATGTCGACAGTTTTCTACGCAGGCCCCACTATTGAGGGCCCACAGCGTTGTTTCTATCTTAGCCCGATTACCAGGTGAATAACCTAATATGCAGGGTAATAAAAAAGCTATTTTCTCCGGCCTCGCCGCCACCACACGTCGCAAAGCAACCAGGTAGCACGCAATTTAGCAAACCTACTGCGGGGTTGAATTAATCTCTGCGACCTGCTTGCGCAACTGGGCAATCTCCGTCAATAACGCGTCAATCACCACATCCACCTGGTCCTGCCGATACCCACGCAGCACCGTAGCGAACTTAATATCGTCAAGGTTGTTGTCCTTAATCGCCGCAAGATTCGCGGCATTCACATTCACCGTGTTGTCCATGGGGGGTACCTGCTCGCCACGACCGAAGATGCTAGCAAAAATGGCAAAAAATACCACGCCAAACAGGCCCATGAGCACAATGAGCACAATCCACGACAGCATAGCGCCTCGATCGACCTTTCATAAAAACCAAAACTAACACCTTGACCCTAGCATTTTTCGAGCGTGACGACGCCGCTACGTGCGCTCCCGCATCGACTGGTGTACCGCCATAATATGCGCCACCGCCTCATCCACACTATCGGTCAATAAGAATAATTCTAGATCATCAGCAGCAATCATCCCTTCCGCCACCAGGCGATCCGTCAACCACTGCACCAACGGCTGCCAAAAATCCACCCCCAACAACACAATGGGATAATCTGTAATCTTGCCGGTCTGCACCATGCATAACACCTCAAACAGCTCATCCAACGTGCCAAAACCACCCGGTAAACACACAAACGCCTGCGAGTACTTCAAAAACATGGTCTTCCGCGCAAAGAAATACCGAAAATTCACCCCCAAATCCACATACTCGTTGATCCCCTGCTCCTTCGGGAGTTCAATGCCCAACCCCACCGACAACCCATCGGCCTCCTGCGCACCCCGGTTCGCGGACTCCATCACCCCCGGGCCACCACCCGTAATCACCGCATACTGCGACTCCACCAGCTTCCGACCCAACGTACGGCCCAACTCATAGTAGGGGCTCCCCACCGGATGGCGAGCCGACCCAAACACCGTCACCGCCGACGGCAACTCATGCAACGCATCAAACCCAGTCACGAACTCCGACTGGATCCGCAACACCCGCCACGGGTCCGCGTGATTCCAATCATGATCAGCCTCATGCTCCAACAGCCGCTGATCGTACGTGGACCGAACCGGCTTATCCGACTGCCGCACCAACACCGGCCCCCGCAACAAGCGCTTTTTCTTATTGGTTTGCTTCCTATTCATCAGTTTCTCCCGCCTGTAGGTAGGTCATTAATGTGTCAAACACCGACGTAATCATCCACGTCGGACACTGTTCATCTTTCTTGTGACAATACGCCGGATCCCCCGGACCGAAATTCACCGCCGGAATCCCCAGCTCGCTAAACCGAGCCACATCAGTCCACCCATATTTTGCCCGAACCTGACCCCCCGTCGCCGCAACCAGCCGGTGCACCACCGGCAAGTCCAACCCCGGCCGCGCCCCCGGCACAATATCGTCAATCTCATACTCCACCCCTTCCGGCAGATCCAACACCGCCAACATGTGGGCCAACGCCTCCTCCTGAGTGCGATTCGGGGCAAACCGGAAATTCACAAACAACCACGCCTCGTCAGGAATCGTGTTGGTGGCCACCCCGGATTCGCAATGCACAATATTCAGACCCTCGTGATACCGGCAGTCGTCGACAATCACCTCCTGCGCCTCATATGCGGCAATATTGCTGATAACTGGTGCGAGGGCATGCATCGCATTCTTCCCCAACCACGACCGGGCCGAATGCGCCCGCACCCCATGCGCCGTCACCCGCAGCCGAATCGACCCCTGACATCCCGCCTCAATGATCGCACCCGACGGCTCCCCCAATAACGCCACATCACCCACCAACCAGTCAGGATGCGTATCATGGATCAACCCCAAACCATTAAACCGGGCCGCAACCTCCTCCCCCTCATAACACACCAGCGTGAGATCGTAAGCCAACGCCGGATCATTCGCCAACCGCGCAAACACGGCCAAATACACCGCCAAACCCGACTTCATATCCACCGTGCCGCACCCAAATAACGTGTCTTCACCCTGGTCATTCACCCCCCTGGAACAAGGAACATTATCCGCAATAGGAACCGTATCTATGTGCCCAGCCAAAATCACCCGCTGCGGCAAACCACGCTGCGTGCGTGCCACAAGCGAATTCTCATACCGCAACACCTCCACCCCAGGAATCAGCCGCAACGCCTGCTCTAACATATCCGCCAACGGCCGCTCCTCATGCGACACCGACGGCACATCCACCAACGCAGCCGTCAACGAAACCGGATCAAGAGTCAAAAGATCAATCATGCACTACACAATACCTGCCGCACCAAGCCGGCACCCCAACCATCCTGACCCCAACGCCCCAGAACCCCAACCTTAAAATCAAACATGTTACCTATAAAAAATAACAACTTTTGGGGGTAAATACTGGGTAATTCCCCAAAAGAAGAGATAAAACTCACCCCACACCAACTCACCGCAAAATTACCCGCCATACCTGCACCTCCACCGCACATAATCCCATTCGACCCCACCAACACCCCCCATAATGCCCACCATTCCCCCACCCAGAACCCCCAAACATGATTCACAGATTTCTAAATATGTCAAGGGTTATAGCTAAAATAATGGCATGACAGTAATCGGCGCACAGGCGATTGGTATTGCCAATATCGCAATGGACGGGTCAGTCTTAGACACGTGGTACCCCTATCCAGAATTAATCACCAACACCTCTGACCAATCCGGAACCGAACGACTCGGTGCGCAGGACCTGCCGATCAAACTCCTCAACCTCATTAAAATCGACCAAGATCGCATGGTCGAACAAGTCGCAGTACGCACCACCATCGCCGACCTCTCCAAACCCCCCACCGACGCCCACGACGTCTACCTGCGGCTCCACCTCCTCTCCCACCGACTCGTCAAACCCACCACCATTAACATGGACGACGCGGTCGATCGCCTCACCATTACCGTCTGGACCAATAAAGGCCCCTGCCTCCCCGACAATTTCGAACACATGCGCGCCGCCCTCCGCTCCCGCGGCCTCATCCACGTCTACGGCATCGACTCACTCCCCAGAATGGTCGACTATGTGGTACCCGCCGGCGTGCAAATCACCGAAGCCGAACGCGTCCGCCTCGGCGCCTACCTCGCGCCGGGCACCCGAGTCATGCGAGAGGGCTTCGTTTCCCACAATGCCGGCACCCTGGGCCCCGGCCGAGTCGAGGGCCGTATCGCATCGGGCACCGTGGTGGGAACCAATATTGACCTGGGCATTTCCGCCTCGCTGGTGTCGATGAAACCGGCGCCTCTGCACGTGGGCAATAACTGTTCCCTCGGGGTATCCGCCGCGGTTATCGGCCTGAATCTAGGCGATAACGTGCACGTGGGCAATAATATTGTGCTGGATCCCACCACCCCGCTCATGTTTGCGGACAGTGAGGAGATTCACCTGGCCGGGGAGATTGATGGCCAATCCAACTGGCTCATCCAAATGGAGAAGCATTCCGTGGAACCGGTGGCCCGGCGCCTCACCGACCATGATGCCAAGTTCATGTTGCGGACCCCACCTGTCAGCGACTACACCTACTAATTCCGGCGGCCTGGGCGTTGCCGGCAGATTACCACTGATCACACACGTGTTTGAGGTGTGTGTGATGCATATTGGCTAGTAAGCAGTGGCGCTCGCAAAAAATCACGGTGGGTCGAAGGTCGAGCTTCATTGGCAACCGGTCGCGCCGTGCTGCGCCACTCGCAGCACGCCG
>CAJZGD010000089.1 GCA_915275065.1 uncultured Corynebacterium sp.
CTCCGCGGATGCGTGCCGCCGGGCAGCGCTTCCGGGACGTGATCCTATCCCGGGGTGCGGCCGACGACTATGCGGCGGCGTTTACCGCCCTACGCGGCCGGGATAAGGACATCACCCCGCTGCTGACCCGGCGCGGACTGCGGGGTGCGCTCTCGTGACCGTGGTGGATGTGGTAAGCCAGTTTCTGATTACCAGCCCGTTTTGGTTGCAGGGGCTCATCATGTTTGTGGTGGTGGTGCCCCTGTGCGCGGCCCTGGCGATGGTGTGGCTGCGGCTGGTGGACTTCATTGGTGCCACCATGTTCCGGGTTCGAACATGGTTTCGGTACCGTCGGTAGCATTCGGCTGCTTTGCGACGCCCAATGGTGGTGGGTGGGCCCTAGGTTATTGGTGCTGTTGCACGGCGCGCCACGATAAAATTGTTTGCAATGTGATTATTGCATGGGTTGGGGAAGTGAGTTGTTGTGGCTTTTTATGATGGTGTGTTTTCTTCCGAGCTGATTGCGGCGATTCATTCAGCATCGGCTCAAATGGGCCCGTTTGAGTTGACAAGGCAGCTTTTGTATTTCTATATGTCGGAACGAGGGATTTTTGATGATGAAATGTGGGAGTGCGTGCATGAGTTATCGGAATTATCGTTTGGTGATGCTAACTATAGTGATCGGTTAGATCAGTTATATGAGAAGTATGCTCCTGAATTTTATTCGGAAGAAGGGGCGCTTGACCCTCGGAAAGAACCCGAGCGGTGGAACGAAGCAAATGTGGGAGTGACGGTTTCTAGCGGCTTGTCTTATGGGTTACAGGATCCTATAAAGTATCTCCCGTTTCATATTTGCTACAACGCGAAAGACTATCAGTGGGGATTTGATCAGATCCAGGAAACTATCGAAAACCTCGCTTATGCGTCCAGGTTCCGTTATGGTCTCTCGCCGGAGTTGGTGGCTGAAATTGATGCTGCGACCGCGAAGCTTGGCCCGTTGGGGTTTACGAAGAAATTTCTTTTCAATCATTTGCTCAATCATGGGGTACGAAGTGGTGCGGTGTGGGATTGTGTAGCGGAGTTGTCTGGATCCTCCTGCGGGGATTCCTCGTATATCGGCAGGCTTGAACGGTTATCGAAGAAATATGATGAGGATTATTGCTCGGGCATTGACTACGAGCCGGAACGGCTGAAAACGCTTGTTGCCAACATGTCCGTGATAGATAGCATCCTGCGCGGCACAGATGGGACCGTGAATGAATTCCCTTATCATACCTGTTATGCCATGCTGGATTCCCGCTGGGACTTTAGTGCGCTCGTCGAAAGTGTCAAACGCTTGTGATGATCGTTTTCGCAGAGCCGCCATGGGCGACACGGAAACATATAAATTAATTTTTATAGGTTGTATCAGATTGAATATCGGGGGTAAAGCTTATTAATCTGGTTTTTGGATAAGCATGGGTTAATCGTGGGGTAAGACGGCCTGGTAGTGCGATACGCTTTCCTTAAAACTTCTGGTCGGGGCACCAATGAGTGGCACCGATTCATACCCCCATGCTGTTGATGGGCGCTAGACTACGCGCCGGGGATTGTCGTAGGGTCGCAGATACGTTGATGATTATCCCACAGCACACATCAATATCAGATTCTCTATGTCTTATAAATTTTTTGGAGCGTAAGTCATGACGTTAACACCTTGGGTATGGCATGATGCGAGGTTGGTCTTCTTTGATTATCGTTCATTGCGCTCCAGGATTGTGTCGGCCGTGAGGGTCGTCGCAAAGCTATCTGCCGGGTGAGTCTGGGGTTTCACTGCCAACAAGTATCGAACAGTTATTTATCTACAAAACGGTGGGGTTAGTGACGCGGTGCGAACAATAATAGCGGTGCTACGGACAATGGTGTTGTTGGCCCTGGTGGTAATGGTCGGGTACGTAGCGGTATCCGGCTACCAGGGGTATCACAAGTCGTATCCGGCTTATCCCGAGCAAAAAACCGCCGGTCAAAAGATTAATCAGGCGGTTGGTAAGGCGGTAGAGAAGTATGAGGAAGTGCTCGACAAGGAACAAAATAATCCTCATTGCACGCTATCGAATTGTCCGATTTCCAGTAAATTCATTCCCGGTGTGCCAGAGGACCGGGCACTTTTTACCAATGCGGAACTCGTCAATTTTCGCAGGTGGGTGACCAAAGAGAAACCGCGAAGCAGCATCGACCTTTATAGCGTGTCGGCCAACAAGAATGGTGTGGTTGAGGCGACCGTCTATGTCACGATGGTGAAATGCACTTCGCCGGAAAACGACTATCCCTACAGCAGCACGACGGATGTGCACCGAATGATTTTGATTCCCAGCCACCACCATGAGGACGACTATGTGGTGATGGAGGACGAATATTTCCCCATGATGGATGCGATGAAATACCCCGCCGCGTTCTCGCCCCTCTACGCCAGCAGCGAAGACGAAGACATGTTTCCCGAATGCAGCGAACCCGGGTCGCCCCACAGGTTTGCCGGTTTAACCCGCAGCTTTACGACGAGGTGATCGGTGTGTTGCGGCAGCGAAGCGGAACCATCATCATCGTGGTGGTTGTGGCGTTATTTGTCGGCTACTCGGTGCACACCGCGGTGGAAAGCCGGCGGACCCAGGCGGTGGCGCGGGCAATCGAGGAATACATGGCGGTTCTCGACGCCGAATGGGTCGATGCGGATTGCATGCCGGATCATTGCCCGAAGTCGAGCAAGTCGCTTCCCGGCGTGCCCCAGGATCGGGCCCTGTTCACCACCACCGAGGGCGGCATCATTAGGGGCCGGGGTAAGGACGTATCCACCGTTGCGCCGGTGCGAAGCAGTCTGGCCATTTATGAGCTAAAGAAGCAGCAAGGTGGAGTGGTGGAAGCCTATGTGGATGTCACCATTACCCAATGCTCGTTCGCGGGAGGTTATGATGTGCTTCCCGACCTGTACCGGATTACCCTTGCGCCTAGCGGCGTCGATAAGCATAACTATGTGGTCATGGACGACGAATACTTGAACCCCACCAAATACCGCCCGGGGCCTGGTGGTGTCGCCATCTATTACCAGGACAATGGGAGGAAGCCTCAATGCTTCGGTTAGCCAGCAGAATTATCGTGGCAGGTTCGATCGTTCTGGTGCTTGTGCTGATTGTAGGCGGGTGCGTGCTAGAGGAGTTACAGTGGCAGCAGATGATGCACCCGGATTGGCCCAAGCAGGAGACGGCTGGTGCTGAGGTTGATAGGGCGGTTGGTGCCGCGGTGGATCGGTATGAGGTGGTGCTGGATGCTCAGTGGGGGGACGCGGATTGTGTGGTGGAGCGGTGTCCGAAGTCGAGCAAGTCGCTTCCCGGCATGCCGCAGGATCGGGCGGAGTTCACCAAGCAGGAACGCTTTAACCTAGAGCGGAAAGCCCACTACCTGTCCCGCGAGCCTGTGAGCAGCACAGATTTATACAGTGTGGTGAAAACCGATGCGGGTGTGGAGGCCATTGTGTATGTGACGGTCGCCAAGTGCTACAGGTCGGAGGTGATCTGGGCTACGGATCCACATCGCATGATGCTTGCCCCCAGCACCAGCCGTGCGGGCGAGTATGTGGTGATGGAGGACGCGATCCTCACCAAGGAGGAGTCGCCGAAATACCCCGAGACGTTCTCCCCGCTGTATTCCGGCCGGAAGGGGGAGGAACCAGACTGTTCGTAACACCCACCTTTTGTATGATGATGGTAGCAGTTGACCCCGAACAGTTAATGATTCTCGCTTATAAATAGAACATTAATAATGAGGAAGGTGGATTATGGGGGTGTCGGTGAATTGGGACCGGCTCGTGGTTGTCGGGTCGCTGGGTTTTGTGGCGACGATGGTGCTGGTCGGTGCGTTCGCCGTTCATGACGACGATGGGCCGATATCATATGCGACCCGCCCCGACCAGTATTCCGCTGGCCCGATCGTTGACCAGGCGGTTGGTCGGGCGATAGAGAAATACCGGGAGGTGCTTGACGAGGGGCAGAATAGTCCCGACTGCACCCGGTTGGATTGCCCGATCTCTAGCAAATATATTCCGGGCGTGCCGGAAGACCGGGCGCTCTTCACCGATGCGGAACGATCTGAGCTAGGGAGATCTTTCTCCGGTGAGCAGGCGCGAAGCGGGTTCAGCCTCTACAGCGTGAACCGCCAGGATGATGGCGTGGTGGAGGTCATCGCCTTTGTGGCGGCATATAAATGTTTTGATTCTGGAAGTAGTGGTGGCACGTTTCTGCACCGAATGCTGCTTACTCCCAGCCAAGTGGATGAGCATGAGTATGTGGTGATCAAAGACAACTTCTTGCCCATGACGATGGATTCTGTGTACTCCGGCTCGTTTGATCCGCTCTACACCAGTCGCAGGAGTGTGGCAGAGTTGAAATGCCCCGGGGACAAGTGATCAATTGCTAAAAATTAATTCCTGAAACCGGGTGGTTCGTTCTATCTCGTCTGCGGTCATGCCAGGCTTTGGAAACCCGCTTGGTCCGCTTTGCGGCTTCGCAAACGAATAATAGTGCGGAACCACAAAAAACTTACTGCCGGTAATCCTGATTTCCGCGGCGTAGGGCTCATCCATACTGGTATCATCCGTCACAAATCGTATGCAATGATCCGACCAATAGAATGGTCGCTCTATCCGCGGGTCCACATCCCATTCCTCAAGAATGGTCCGATCGTGGGTATGTATCAGATCAATGGTGGCGTCGGTAATGTAAAACTCATAGTGAGCGCCATAATACGTCCAGATGCCCGCCTTAATATAGACATCATTGTCAAAAAACCAGGATTCGTGGGTAATCCACAGCTCATCACGGAATTCGTTATAGGCGTAGTCGTAAAAATCTGATACCGATATCATTCCCCCAATATAGCGACAACCCAGCTAGCGGCGTCGTAAAGCTTCTTAAACGCATAGGGAAACAGGATATACTGATTTTGGGGTAGGCAGGCTAAACTAATGCGCAATCACATCAGGAAGGGAACCATGGCCAATCCGGAAGAGCTGCGCAAACAAGACCAACGCCTGCCAAAACCCAAGCGCGCATACCCACGATCACGAGTGACCCAATCGCTGTATCTGCTGATAGCCATCGTGATCGTGGCCTGGCTGGTGTCGATGATTACCTAATCACCTAGTGACGGGCGGCGGGATGCCTCCGCAATCTTATGGAAGAGCGGCATCTCGTTCAGGTCATCAATCAACACAATATTGCCCTGGGCGTTACGCAATGGCACACACCAGTTCGGGTACTGCTCCTTCGCGGTGCCCGGCTGGTTTTGCACATTCTCGTCACCAACCATGTCCACCAGGGCCGTGCACGTCAGTGCCGCCGGCGTGTGTGCCACAAACCGGTGCGCCGCCGTCACCAGCACCTCCACGTCGCCCCGCTCATCCCGAGCCCGGCCGTGGAAATTATCCATGTGGAAGTCTTCGCCGGCGAAACCACCCTGCTCCAGCATCCGGTTGAGCACCTCGGCCTGCCAGCCCAGGTCATTATTGAGCTCATCGTCAAGATTGCTCTTGAGCAGGCCCAACTCGTTACGCAGCGTGATATGCTTGCCGCGCAAGAACCCAGCGGTGGGCGGCAGATCGTGCGTGGTCACCGATGCCAAACATGCCTTCCGGTACTCCTCCAGGCGACGCGCCCCACCATACGGTGAACCCTCGAACCACAGCACGCTCGTGCCCATGATGCCGTACTGGTTCAGCACATCCTGCATCCAGGGTTCGAACGTGCCCAAGTCCTCGCCGATCACCACGGCGCCGGCCCGCTCGGCCTCCAGGGCCACGATGCCCACCAGCGCCCGGAAATCATAGTTCACATAGGTGCCCGTCTGCGGCGACTGATTGCGGGGCATCCAATACAGGCGGAACAGGCCCAACACGTGGTCGATCCGAATACCACCCGCGTGTCGCAAAATGGTTCGAAGCATGTTGCGCCAGGGCTTATAGCCGGCCTCCGCCAATCGCTCGGGGTGCCACGGCGGCTGCGACCAGTCCTGGCCGTATTGGTTGTAGTTGTCCGGCGGCGCCCCCACCGACGCGCACGGCGCCAGCACATTCGCCAGGGTTTCGGCGTCGGCGCCGAAGGGGTGCACGCCCACGGCCAGGTCAGCCATGATGCCGATCTTCATGCCGGCGGCGATACACCGGGCCTGGGCGGCAGCTAACTGCTGGTCGCAGATCCATTGCAGCCACATGTAGAAATCCACCGGCGGCTCGTCTTCGGCATGATTACCGGTACCAAGCTTGGCGATTTCCTGCTTCGCGCACCATTGGGCAAACGCCGTTAACCCGTCGCCTTCCCGGTGAATGTAGTCGCGGAATAGTTGCTCCCGGGTCTCATCGCGGCCGGCGTGGAAGATCTCCCGCAGGGCCCGCAATTTGGCCTCATAGATGGGGTCGCGCTCAATCTGAACATTATCCCGATTATGCTCTCGGAACTGGTGTGCGAGCTCTGTCACTTCGGCGCGCACATCCTCCGCCAATAATTCGATCTCGGGGATATCCTCGATGCGAATATAGATTGGGTTGATAAACCTTCGGGTGGTGGGCAGGTAGGGGGAATCCTCTACCGGTGGGAACGGCTCGGCCGCGTGCAGCGGGTTAATGAGTAGAAAATCGCCCGCATTATTATTGGCCAGGGTTTCCCCCAAATAGCCAATGTCGCGGAAATCGCCAATGCCCCACGAATCAGAAGACCGCACCGAATACAGTTGCGCCATCACGCCCGCCACCGGATTATTGATATAGGTGTCGGTGGTGGACAGGTGCGTTGGCGTCACGACCAGGGTGCAGCTATGGGAAATGTTGTCGGATACCAGGGTGATGGTGTGCCAGCCCTGCGGCAGGCCTGTGGGGAGCTGGAAGGTGGCTTCACCCCAGATCACGCCGTCGATATCGCGGGGTGGCTCCCAGTTTTCCAACTGTTCGGTGATCTCCAACACGGAGCTGTTTTCGAAAGTAATGAACAGTTGGTCAACGGGTTTACCGTCACGCACATGCACATTGAAGGCTTGAGATTCGGTATCGGTGGTCACGATACAGCGGGGGAGTGGCCGGGAAAACTCCTGGTCGTGGCGGCGTTGAAGCGCGGCCTGGAGGGTTTCTTCGCTGGGCCGTTTATCATAGTCGGCGCCATCAAAATCAATGGCAGCCAGGTCATCGACGCTATAATCGTTCAACCCAAGGTCTACCCCCATACAGTGGAGGATTTTTATCAGAGTGTCATCCGGTACCCCCAAGTAGTGGCCACCATAGGCGGTGTAGCCCGTTGCAATGCTGTGCTCTGTAGCGAGTTCGCGTAATAAATCTTGATATCCCACAGTTCACTATTGTGCCATTATGTGTGCCATTCCTCCTAGAATATCAAATTTTCTTTTATTAAATTAGGGTTATTCTTGGTAAAACCGCACGATAAGTCCTATAATATGGGGCAATTTTTGCATGATATGCGGATGTTTGTAGCAAATAACACAAGAATAATAGTGCGCAATAGAGCCACAGATGTTACTGAGTGTTGTTTGGTTCTGTTCGCTTGTCGACGCCCGCTCGGTGGGCGGGCTCGTGGGCCGATTCGCCGGGATTGTGACAATCGGGTGCCAGGTAAGAGATAATAAGCTATTACGCACATTTTGGTAGCCACGGAAAGGGAACCGCGCCATGGAGGAAGTACACACTCCCGCAGAATACGCCGTTGGGGAATCCGACACCTGCCTCACCGCCCTGTTGGGCAGTGCCGCAGCCCGCCCCTACGGGGTGATTTTCACGCGGCCGCAAAACTTCGAGTGGGTGAACGTGACCGCGGCCGAATTCATTGCCGAAGTGTACGAGGTGGCCAAGGGATTCATTGCCAATGGTGTGCAACAAGGCGACCGTGTCGCCCTGCTGAGCGAAACCCGCTACGAGTGGTCTCTGCTGGACTTCGCCATTTGGGCCGCCGGGGCCGTGAGCGTTCCCATCTATGGTTCCTCTTCCCTGAGCCAAATCGAATGGATTATCGAAGACTCCGGGGCGGTGTTCGCCGTCACCGAAACCCGCGAACACACAGAACTCATGAAAAACCTGGTGCTGGGGGAGGACGGCAAGCCCCTGCTGCACGGCTCCACGTCGCAGCTGCGCCGCATCCTGGAAATCAACGCCTCCGCCATCGCCACCCTCAAATTTGAGGGCCGGCCCATCGACGACGACCAGGTGGATGAGCGGATCCACGCCACCAAATCCCGGGACTTGGCGTCACTGGTGTACACCTCCGGCACCACCGGCCGGCCGAAAGGCTGCCGGCTCACCCACGCCAATTGGCTCTCCGAGGTGCACGGCCTGCTCACCAACCCCATTGGGGCCATTGCCCGCCCCGGCTCCCGGGTGCTTACATTCCTGCCGCTGGCCCACGTGCTGTCGCGGGCGGTGTCCCTGGCCGTGGCCATCGGCGGCGGCACCCAATCCCACTGGTCGAATTTCTCCACCCTGGGGGTGGAGTTCCAGCGGGCCAGGCCCAACCTGATCCTGGGCGTGCCGCGCGTCTTTGAAAAGGTCCACAATTCGGCGGTGGCGAATGCTGCCGCTGGTGGGCCGGTGCGGGCCGCCCTCTTTCATAAGGCACGGAAAGCAGCCATTGAGTATTCCCGCGCGCTAGACACCAGCGAAGGCCCGTCGCGGATGCTCAAACTCCAGCACAAAACCTATGACCGGCTGGTGTATTCCAAGATTCGGGCAGCCATGGGCAATTCGGTGCACTACGCCATCTCCGGCGGGTCGGCCATGAGCCCGGAAATCCTGCACTTTTTCCGCGGCATTGGGGCCCCCATTTATGAGGGCTACGGGTTGACTGAAACCACCGCGGCTGCCACCGTGGACTTCGTGGACCAGAAAATCGGCACCGTGGGCCCACCCATTGGGGGGGTATCGGTGCGGATTAATGACGACAGCGAAATCCTCATCAAAGGCACCACCGTGTTCGACGGCTATTGGAATAACCCAACCGCAACCGCGGAATCCTTCACCGATGACGGCTGGTTTAACACCGGTGACCTGGGTGAAATCCTCGAATCCGGGCACCTGGTCATCACCGGCCGGAAGAAGGACCTCATCGTCACCGCCGGCGGCAAGAACGTGTCCCCCGAACCCCTGGAAGACGCCCTGGTCGCTCACCCACTCATCAGCCAGGCCATGGTTGTTGGTGATGGTAAGCCCTTCATCGGGCTGCTGGTCACACTGGATGAAGACGCGCTTCGGCGGTGGAAACTCAACCGCAATATCCCAGAGTCCCGCACCGTGGCAGAACTGGCCACCGACCCGGCGCTGCGGGCGGAAATTCAGGATGCGGTGAACGACACAAATAAAATGGTGTCGCACGCTGAAGCGATTAAGAAATTCCATATCCTAGACCGAGATTTAACTGAGGAAGCTGATGAGCTCACACCGACCATGAAAGTAAAGCGTAACGTGGTTGCTCGTCGATACGCGAAGGAGATTGAGCACCTTTACCAGCGCTAATGCTGCAAATCCGATACTTATTGTGAGGTGAGATATTTTATGTAGATTTGATCTCAATTCGGCGAGGCATGAAGCAAATCATGACCAACTGAATTAAAGTCTTTCTTCGTAAGAAAAACCAGTTTCATTGGTAACCTCAGTGAATCTGACCGTGACAATGAGGGGTGACCATAAATAATGCAGGTATTGACTGCCACATTGCGCCACCGGGAATTGACCCAAGAAATCTTTAACATCGGCGATGAGGTAGCAACTTTCATAGAAAATATCGCCGAAGCCATCGCCGACTGGGATGTCGAGCTGGTGGAAGACTGCGTCGC
>CAJZGD010000090.1 GCA_915275065.1 uncultured Corynebacterium sp.
CGCTCTCCCGATCTGGCGTAGCTACTGCTGGCCCGCGGGACTGGTTGCGTCCTGACGCCACCGGGGCTTGTGAATGGGATGGGGTTGGCTTCTGGGTTCAGCGTTGTGACGTGTTTTCCCCAGCCATGAACCGGAACATCACCGTGCAAATTCAACCTGCACAACGAGGCGGTAACGCTGGGTTCTATCTGCTTGACGGTGCTCGCGCCACCGAACGAGCAAATGCCTGGACCACCGACTCCAATGCCCCGGAGCTCTACGCTAACCACAACATCACCCTGGTGATGCCTGTTGGCGGCCAAGGCACTTTCTATCAGGACTGGCTGCGGCCCGCTAACTACACCGGTGACGGCCCGCTGTTCAAGTGGGAAACCTTCCTTACCAAGGAACTCCCGGCCTACCTGGAAGGCAACTTCGGTGTTGCCAGGAACAACAACTCCATCGCTGGCCTGTCCATGGGTGGCACCGCTGCCCTGAACCTGGCAGCCCGCAACCCGGAAATGTTCAAGCAGACCATGAGCTGGTCCGGCTACCTCACCATGTCCGGCCCGGGCATGAGCACCCTGGTGCGTCTGGCCATGCTGGACCTGGGTGGCTTCAACGTCAATAACATGTACGGTTCGATGTTCAACCCGAACCGCTACGAGAACGACCCCTTCTGGAACATGGGTGCCCTCAAGGGTAAGGACGTGTATGTTTCCGCAGCCAGCGGTTTCTGGAGTGCTGACGACATCATGCGCTACGAAGTGAAGGACCGGATCACCGGCTCCATCCTGGAGGCATTTAGCCTGTACACCACCACGCTGTGGGAGGCCAAGGCGCGCGCCCAGGGCGTGAATGTGACCGTCAACTATCCGGCAGCAGGCATTCACAACTGGTTGCAGTGGAACTACCAGTTGAACCTCACCAAGAACCGCGTGCTTGACGTCATGCAAGCTTGGTAATCCACACATAACGGAAAGAAGTCACCGGGGTATCGCAATTGTTGGGACTGCGATGCCCCGGTAGCATTTTGTCGGTTTCCCGGTGCGCCGCGCCGCGGGGCACCATGTCGCACCTAAACTTGGCAGGTAACATTTGTGAGCTTTTCGACGAATATTCCTGTGAGGCCGACAGACCGTTACAATCGCCAGGGCAGGGGAATCCCCGGTGAATCAGCTCAGTACTAAAAACTTGAAGGATTGAACATAATGCGCGTAACTCAACGTCGTTCCTACCAAATAGCCGCCCTTCCGGTGGCCATTGGCTTGGGAGTCTCCCTGCTATTTCCTCCCGCAGCGGTGGCGCAATCAACCACCAGCGCGAAGCCAACTAGCACGAGCACCAGCAAATCTCGCAGCAGTAATTCGTCAAGCTCGGGAAGCCTGGGGAGCTCCCTGAATGGTTTGACCGATTACCTTGACACCAATGCGGTGGAACGCACCCCTATTCGCGTGGACGAGCGGCCCCAAATTAATGGCCTGCCCGATGGGGTGTCGGTGGAGCGCGTCAAGTGGATCACCGATAGGCGCATCGAACTGCAAATTAAGTCCAAGGTCATGCCGAAAGACGTGGTCAAGGTGCAAATGCTGCTGGCCCGCGATTGGCATTCCCAGCCGAATCGGAAATTCCCCGAGGTGTGGGCCCTCGACGGGTTGCGGGCCACCGACATTGAAAGCGGCTGGACCAGCGAAACCAACATTGAACAAATGTTCGCGGATAAGAACGTCAATGTGATCTTGCCCGTTGGTGGCGAATCCTCCTTCTACTCCGACTGGCTTTCCGAAGACAACGGCAAGCACTACATGTGGGAGTCCTTCCTGCTCAATGAGCTTATCCCCGTGCTGAAGAACGGCTATCGGGCCAACGGCGACCGGGCCATCTTCGGCCTGTCCATGGGTGGTACTGCCGCCATGAACCTGGCCGAGCGCAACCCTGACCTGTTCAAGTTTGTGGGCTCCTTCTCCGGGTATTTGGACACCACCAGCCCCGGCATGCCCGATGCTATCCGCACCGCCCAACAAGACGCCGGCGGCTACCACACCGAGGCCATGTGGGGGCCGGACGGTTCCCAACAGTGGATCGACCACGACCCCAAGCTGGGCATTAAGGCGTTGAAGGGGATGAAGGTGTATGTGTCGGCCGGCTCCGGGCGGGACGATTTCGGCCAACCGGGCTCCGTCGCAAAGCACCCGGCGAACGCCGCCGGTATTGGGCTGGAAGTCATTTCGCGCATGACCACCCAAACCTTCGTCGACTTCGCCCGCCGGGACGGGGTGGAAGTCACCTCGGTGTTCCGGCCTTCTGGCGTGCACGACTGGCCCTACTGGCAGTTTGAGATGGGGCAAGCCTGGCCGCACATCGCCGGGGCCCTCAACTTGTCGCAATCCGACCGCGGCGCCGATTGCACCCCTGTCGGGGCCATCGCCGAAGCCACCAAGGGCGGCGTCATCGGCAACTGCGTGAACAATGAATACGACGTGGCCGGCGGCAAGGGCCAGGACTTTACCAACGGTCGTGCCTTCTGGTCCCCGAAGACCGGCGCCCAGGCCCTCTACGGCCGCATCGGCACCGTGTACACCGAGCTCGGTGGCCCCGGCTCCTGGCTGGGATTCCCCACCTCCACGGAACGCGGGCTCGCAAACGGTGGCCGGTTCGTCACCTTCGAACACGGCAATATCTACTGGACCCTGCAAACCGACGCCATTGCCGTGCCCACCGACATCGTGAACAAGTGGGGCGACCTCAAGTGGGAAAACGGTGACCTGGGCTACCCGGTGGCCGAAGCCACCGAACACAACGGTGGCCTGGTGCAGAAGTTCCAAAACGGCTACGTCACTCGCAGCCCCAAGGGCACCAATAACTGGGTGCGGGGCGCCATTGCCGCCAAGTACGGTGAGCTGCAAACCGCAAAGTCCAAGCTGGGCTACCCCACCTCCGATGAGAAATCCATCAATGGTGGCGCCTTCCAAGAGTTCGAAAACGGCAACATTTACTGGTCCCCCGCTACCGGTGCTCACGTTATCTACTACGGCGACATTTATAAGGCTTGGGGCGAAAAGGGCTACGAGCAGGGCGAATACGGCTACCCCACCTCCGATCAGGAGTCTGCTAGCGGTTCCATCACCTTCCAGGGTGGTAAAATGAGTCAATCCAATGGCAAAGTCCGCGAGGAGCGAAATTAGTGAAACGCCTGTTAGCGACAGGAATCCTTACCCTGTCCGTCATAACCGCTGGTGCTGGCCTCAGCGCCTGCGGTAGTTCCACCGTGAGCGATGATGCTACGGCATCCGCATCCAACGCCCCCATCGCGCCCCTGAAGGGCTCCGGTGGTTCGGGTGCAACTTCAGGTGCGGCCGGGGCCTCCGATGGCGCTGGTGCCGGCGCTAGCGGGGCTGGTGGCTCCGGCGGTGCCGGTGAGAGCGGTAACGCCGCCCCGCCGGCTGATGGGCCAGCCCAAGAAGTATCGTCCATTCCCACGCCGGCCCAACAGTTGAGCGATGCGGATAAGACCTACTTCGATGCCCTCACGGCTGGTGGTATTAAGGTGGAAGGCGCCGAAAACCAAATGATCGGCGCCGCCCAGGTTGTGTGCCAAAACCAATTCCCGCAGGCTGTGCAGGCAGTCGGTGGGCAATTGGTAGAGCAGAAGCGTACCTCGCTGTCGCCCGAAGAAGCCGTTTCCCTGATTGAAACGTCGGCACGCAAAGCCTATTGCTCTTAACGCCGATCCAAGGAAGTTCATGAAGAAAGTTCTCACCGTTCTTGCCGCGCTTGTGGTGATTGTTGTGGTTGCTGCAGGTGCGCAGCAATGGTTGAGTCAAACCAATAACGGTGGCCAGGTCGGCCCGCCCGAAGCCTCCGAGGCAACCATGGTGACCCAACCCGAGCACTGTCCCCGGGTTGAGGTGCTTGTTGCGCCCGGCACGTGGGAATCCTCCAAGACCGATGACCCGTTCAATCCCACGGCGAATCCTAATTCGTTTATGTTGAACATTTCCCGGCCGTTGCAGGAAACCTATCCGGCCCACGAGGTGAAGGTATGGACCCTGCCGTACACGGCGCAGTTTAAGAACATTAACTCCCAAAACGAGATGCCGTACGACGAATCCCGGGAGGAAGGCATCGCCACCATGGAGACCGAAATGCGGGACGTGTTCCGGGAATGCCCCCTCACCGACTATGTGCTCACCGGGTTCTCCCAGGGTGCGGTCATTGCTGGGGACATTGCCAATAAGATCGGCACCGGCACCGGGGTGGTTCCAGCGGAGCGGATCCGGGGCGTGGCATTGATCGCTGACGGCCGGCGGGAACCCAACGTGGGCCAGCATGTAGGCAACCCGGTTGGTGGTGTGGGTGCGGAAATCGCCCTGCAGCCCCTCAACCTGCTGGTGCAGCCCGTCGTGCCCGGCGCCACCATGCGGGGTCCCCGGCAGGGCGGCTTCGGCGCCCTGAACGATCGTACGTTCGAAATTTGCGCCCCGAACGATGCCATTTGTGACGCCCCCCGGGAGATCGGCAATGCTCTGGGTCGGGCCACCGAAATGGTGCAGGCCAACGGTGTGCACTCGGTGTACGCCACCAACCCCTATGTGATTCCCGACACCACCGCGAATCAGTGGGTTTTGGAATGGGCGAAAGGGCTCATTAACCAGTAACGATGATGCTTCGGCGCCCGTCGAGGTGTTCGTCCCACCGCTCGTAGTAAGCGGTGATGGCGAGCACCTCGTCCCAGTTGAGGGTTCCTCGCTTTTCGACGCGCCTTCGGTGCTCAACCTCGTCCGGGAGCACGCATTCGAATTGGATGAGCCTCGCCCGATGCTGTTCGGCCAGGTCCCGGAATATGGCCCGGGTGTGGTGCATGGGGTTGACCGCATCAATGATCACGGTGCGGCCCAGCTCTAGGTTGTCGCCGGCCAGGTGGGCGATGGCCTGGTAGCCGTAGTCCTTGAGGTCGTTGTTGTCGGCCATGCGGATGAAGGGTGCCTCCAGGGTGTCGAGGCGGAGGTAGACGGCGCGGAGCGCGTCGGCAAGCGATCGTGCCTGGGTGGTTTTGCCCACGCCTGGCAGACCGGCGAAAACAATGAGTCTGCTCATGCCCCAAGTCTAGGTTGGAATTTGCTGTCAATTTGGGAGAATGAGAGTTAATTTTGCTCTGCAAGTAATACACTGGTGGCTGGTTACGATGGAGTAACCAGAAGCGCAATTTCAATCGATTTTATCGAGGAGACACATGGATTTACATGCGATTATCGGCCAGTTCTTCAACGAGAAAGGTGAGATCACCCTCCAGCCTGAGGTGACGCTCGCCGGCATGTGCGAAGTCCTTTACCAGACGGAGAAGGCGGCCGGCACCACTGGTCGAAAGACCTTGCGATTCTGGGATTTCTCGCAGTCCCGCGATGGCGAAATCGTGGAATACTCCCGTGACCAGATCAATACCCGCATTAAGGCTGTTGCGGCTAGGTTGCAGCAGGTGGGCACCATTGGCGATCGGGTGGCCATCCTTGCCAATAACTCCCCAGAATATGTGTTCGCAATGTTGGGGGCCATGTATGCCGGCATGGTGCCGGTGCCGCTGTATGACCCCAATGAGCCCGGCCACGCCGACCACCTCAAGGCGGTGATTTCGGATTCCGCCCCCAAGGCTGTGCTCACCAATGCCCGGTCCGCAGGTGCGGTGCGCACGTTCTTCGCCGATATTCCCGGCCGGGAGCGGCCCCGTGTGCTGTCGGTGGATTCCCTGCCGGATTCCCTGGCCGAAAGCTTTGCCAATCCCCTGGAAAACCCGGCCGCCCAGCAATTCCTGGCCGCCAGCGGCAAGCTGCCGGTGGACTTGACCGCTTTCCTGCAATACACTTCCGGCTCCACCCGGGTGCCGGCCGGCGTGGTGTTGACCAACCGGTCCATTCTCACCAACGTGCTGCAGATTTTCACCGCCGCCCAGTTGAAGACCCCCCTCCGGCTGGTCACCTGGCTGCCGCTGCACCACGACATGGGCATCGTGCTGGCCACCTTTGTGACCATTCTCGGCCTGAACATGGACCTGATGTCACCACGCGATTTCATCCAGCAGCCCGCCCGGTGGGTGAACCAGCTGCATGCGGAGCATGAGGGCGAAAACGTGTATTCGGTTATTCCGAACTTTGCCATGGATTTGGCCATGCGCTACGGGCTGCCGGCCGCCCGCCCGGATTTGGACCTGTCCCAGGTGGATGGCCTGATTTTGGGTTCCGAGCCGGTGACTGAAAAGTCCATGGAGGCCTTCATTTCGGCGTTTGCGAAGCATGGGTTGAGTCGGGCTGCGGTGCGTCCCTCCTATGGCCTGGCCGAGGCGTCGCTGCTGGTCACGACGCCGCAAACTCCGAATCGTCCCCTGATTAACTATTTTGATCGGGAGGCGCTGTCCGAGGGGCGCGGTGTGGTGGTTGCGCGCAATGAGGATTCGGTTTCGTTTGCCTCCAACGGCCAGGTAGTGCGTCCGCAACTTCTTGCGATTGTTGACCCCGAAACCCGCGCCGAGGTTCCCGACGGCACCGTGGGTGAGCTGTGGTGTTATGGCGCTAACATTGCCGCCGGCTACCTGAACCGCCCCGAGGAAACCGAAGAGACGTTCCATAACACCCTGGTGACCCCGTTGGCGGAGAATTCCCGGGCTTCCGGCGCGCCTGCCGACGCCCAATGGTTGGCCACCGGCGACCTGGCTGTCATCGTCGACAGCGAGGTCTATATCACCGGCCGACTCAAGGACCTCATCATCATTGCCGGTCGTAACCACTATCCGCAGGACATCGAGTACACGGTTGCTCACGCCTCGGCTCAAATCCGGCCGGCTGCCGTTGCGGCCTTCGCTGTTGAGGGCGAGGATGTGGAACGGCTTATCATCCTTGCGGAGCGTGACCTGGACAAGGTTGAGGCCGATGATGCCGACGCCATTGCCGCCATTCGTGCCGCTGTCACGGAAGCCCATGGTGTGGTTCCTGCCGACATCCGTATCACCGCCCCGGATACCATCATCCGTTCTTCCGCCGGCAAGATTGCCCGCCGGGTGAACAAGAAGCACTATCAGGAGGCTGCCGCCGACTAGCGAAGGAAGCGAAAGACGGCTTTGGGCCTTCTCTCCCCCTCCTTGAGGTGAGGGCTTGATGGGCCTGCCGGGCCTGGTTGCTAACGAGCCAGGCCTTTTTCCATGCCCGGGTGCCTGGTGCCAGGGGCTCCAGGGGTGGTTTGTTGTGGGGTGGGGGCGGGGGCGTGGTCCGCTAGCCCGTTGGTCCGTTGGTCCGTTGGTCCGCGTTGGCCCGTTAGCTGGGTTTCGCCCTGTTTCGGCTCTGATCTGGCCTGTTTTCGGGGAAAGCCCAGCTAACGCCGGTGCCGGCGGCCGCAGAGGCAGTCGCTGCTGGCTGCAGCTGGGCGCAGCCGGTCACTTAGCAGGTGTTTGGCAGGCGCAGGTGCGCGCCAGAGGATGCTTCATGATGGGTGTTAGGGCCTCAACTCTGCCTAACTCTCCCTGATTCCTCGATTTCTCCCTTAGGAAGCATGCCAAAAGCCCCCGGCCCGGCTCACGCCACCCCCTTGAGCCCTCCCCCGAAACCCCTGGGTTACCTTCGGCTCATCCGCTCCTCACGCAATTGCCACCAAGGAGGCGCTACGCTCAGGTTGACCAGCCGGTGTTGGTGAGGAAGCTGGTCATAGTGGATGTGGGTGGTGAGATTGTTGATGTGATTGATAAGCGCCGGCCCAATTTGGGACGGCGCGACCCGAAGGAAATAATATCCGTGCTTGGCAATACTTTGTTCGCGCGCAATTTGTTTTGCATATGTTTCCGCGCGTTGTTCGGGTGTGCCGTGGTATTTGATGGCGCCATCAATTTCAATTATGAGCCAGTTGTTGACGAGTAGATCCGCTCGATAGTGCGTCGTAAAGCTTGGGTTTTTGCTGGGAATGCTAAAAATCGCCTGTGCGTTCACGGTCAGCTTGGGTAGTGCGCGCGTGATGGCGTACCGCGCGTAAGTTTCCTGTACCGAATCAATCCCGTAGAGCGCCTGGGTGAGCACTTTGCAGGCTTTGCGCGTGCCCCAACGCCCGCGGTGACGGTCCAGGTGCGCCCAAAACTTTTCTTTGCGACGCCCGAATCGGCGGATCGCGGCCTCCAGGAAAGCCAACCCCTCCACCTCGCCATTCATGGCACAGATGTCTGCAAACGTACGTTCGATCGTAGTGACTCTGGTGCCATTAATTTCGGTGATATCTTCTTCCGGCAAGTCCGCGTACCGATAGTGAACAATGGTCGGCCATTGAGATCTAGAAGGGGGTTTCCGCTGGTCCTGCGGGGTGACGTCCACCAGGGAGCGGTGCGACTCATTAAGGATAGGGATCTGGTGGATCACCGCAGCCGCCATCCCACTGATGACCCCTTTCCGTAGGGATCGACCTACCGCTTCGACATTTGTTTCGAACCTCCGATAGGCTGGCGCCCGCCGGTAGGCTTGTCGATCAACCCACCAGAATCCGGCCAGCCGTATGTGGGTGTTGGTGAATTCGGGGGTGAGTTTTGCGGGCCGGCGCACTAGTTCTAGGGTCCCGGACCCGCCTGGTGATGGCATCATTTCTACTATTTCTCCTGGTGAGAGGCGCTTTCTCTTTCAGCTTTACTCCTGTATTGCGCATGCTGCAATGTGATGTTCGCCATTTACCCCCGATCGTTTTCCGGTGGGTTGTCTGACCATTTTTATGGCCTTTGTTAGCTGCCGTATTTCCACCGGGTGCTACTTGTAGTGGGGGTGCTTGCCCTGGTGGGGGTGCTTGTGGTTCCGGGGTGGGTAATGGGGGAGGCAGGCCAGGGGTGAGTTGGGTGCAGCGCATGGTGTGCGGTGTGGCTGTCTGTGCACGCCGCGTTAGCTGGGGTTCCCGCCAAAATGGTCCAAGACAGGGCTGATTCAGGCGGTTTCCCAGCTAACGCGGCGGCGGCTGCCGCTGTGGTTGCTGCAACTGGTGGGTCCGGGCCCGGTGGGACTGGCGGGGTGAACATGTGGGAGCCGCGCCAGGGGAGCGAGCGATGCGAGCGGCGGTCGTGGTCGTGGGCGTGGTTGTGGCTGTGGTGGAATGGTGTGCTGCTGGAGGTTTAGCTTGGTTTCCCTGGATTTGGGGTGGTTTTGGGCTGGTTTTAGGGAGAAACCCAGCTAACGCAACGAGCAGGGGGCGGCGGGTGCGGCGGGTGAGGGGGAAGGTGAGAGCGGGGCTTCCGGCGTCTGGGGCGGAGGTTCCGGCGGAGCCACCCCTGGCAGGCTCTCCGACGCCGCCGGCGGTGAAGGCCGCGGAGGGAGGGGGCCTAGGGGTTGGGAATTTACCCCCTTGAGGTCACCCCCTTGGGGCGTCGAAAAGCTAGGATCAGTAAACATGCAGCCTCTCAACATTTTGATTGTAGCCCCAGGTAAGCGCTAATGTTGCTCAGTGTTACGTTTACATGGAGTGAACGAGAGTCGATAGGTGAGTTTGAAACATCTAGTATGTTTCACTCGATATAAAATTATACGAATTGTGATTTTTGGGATTAGCTTTCAAGCGCGAGTGAAGGATTACGTTGACTGATCGAAATACGACACAGGAGCAGCCAGTCGGCGCCATGACCGTAGAACAATTACGCGAATGGCTTCGGCAATGGGTTATAAAAACCACCGGTTTGCCCGCCGAAGAGATTACCGATGACAAGCCAATGCAATCCTTTGGGCTATCCTCACGCGACGTGGTGATCCTCTCCGGGGAGTTAGAAAACCTGCTGGACAAGCAGCTTGATGCGACTATTGCCTACCAATATCCCACCATTCAGGCGCTCGCCCAGCAGCTCCTT
>CAJZGD010000091.1 GCA_915275065.1 uncultured Corynebacterium sp.
ATCCAGCACACCCCACACCATTTTTTATGCCCTTTTTCCTATTTGCGTTGGAGTGCACTCCAAGGGCTAGGGTAGGGGGCTATGGACTACCTCACTATTAGTAGCGTCGCAAAGCAGACTGGGCTCAGCCCAGACACGCTACGCTGGTATGAACGCGAAGGCGTACTACCACCCATCCAGCGCACAAGCAGTGGGCAGCGCGTCTACAACGAGAAAACCATCAAACTAGTAACACTTGTTGCGCGACTTCGCCGAACCGGCATGCCCGTCGCGCAAACCCGAAAATTCTTGAACCTCTTTGCGGAAGGCGCCGCAAGCCACGGTCAACGCATGGCCCTGCTGGAAGAGCATAAACAGCGCATCCATAAGCAGATCGACCAACTCCAGGATGATCTAGGCGCAATCCAGGCGAAAATCGACCACTATGCGGAACTCATTGAACAAGGCCTGGATTGCAATAATCAAGTCATCATCGACGAAACCGTCCTCGAACAACAACGGAAACTTTCATGATCCCCACCATTACCCTTGGCGATAACCTCACAGTCAGCAAGCTTGGCTTCGGCGGCATGGCCGTCACTGACACCTACGGCTCAACCCCTGACGAAGTAGCGAAACAAGCCATCCACGCCGCACTCGACGCCGGCATCACCTTCATCGACACCGCCGATGTCTACGGCGAACCTCGCCCCAACACCACAGGTCCCGCCGGCACCAACGAAGAGCTCATTGGCGAAGTCCTTGCCACCACCGGTCTGAAGCGCGACGAAATACAACTAGCCACCAAATTCGGCATTGTCGGCTTCGACCTGGAAAACGGCATGAGCGTCCGCGGCGACCGCGAGTATGTGCGCGAAGCCTGCCACAACTCCCTACGCCGACTCGGCGTCGACCATATCGACCTCTACTACATGCACCGCCGCGAACTCACTCGCCCCATCGAGGAAACCGTCACCGCTATGGCCGAACTCGTGGCCGAAGGGAAAGTGCGGCACATCGGGCTTTCCGAAGTCACCGCCGACGAACTCCGGGCAGCCCACCTCATCCACCCCATCACCGCGGTACAAAGCGAATGGAGCATCTGGTCCCGCGACGTCGAACACCACGTGGTGCCCGCCGCCAGCGAACTCGGTGTCGGCTTCGTCCCCTACTCACCGTTGGGTCGCGGCTTCCTCACCGGAACCCTCCAAAAAGATCGTGTGCAATCATCCATTCTTGCGGCGCAACCTCGCTACGACCAGCACTACGATGACAACCAGGCCATTGTCGCCACCATCCAGGACATAGCTGCCGAATGCGAAGCCACCGCAGCCCAAGTCGCGCTCGCCTGGCTCTGGCACCAAGGCACAGCCTACGACCTGCCAGTCGTCCCCATCCCTGGCAGCCGCCGCAGCGATCGAATCCGCGAAAACGCCGCCGCCGTAGACGTTCGCTTGACTGACGAGCACATGGCCTGCCTCAATGCGGCACTTGCCACCGTGCACGGTGGCCGCAACTTCACCTTCACCGACGATGACTGGATTTCCAGCGGCCGGGAATAATCACTCCGGCCCCCGGACCAGCATGGGTCCAGCCCATCGAATTATTCCAACTCTAACCGGCGGTACCGGTTCACCGCAGCAAAAATCTCCTGCCGTCGGGGCCGGGCATAAAGCCCCGGATGCCCATTATGCGGGGATAGGGCATCAATCCCATGGTTATCCATTTCCCGGCACACGTCATCAACAAGCTCTGCCAGGTCACTGCGACCATCCGACCACTCCATGATCATGTCGAATGTATGCGCGAGACCGCCCACCTGGGCGGCGTCGACAAGCTGCGTGACCGCGGACAAATCCACCTCCTGCTTACCGTAGCGGATAGCATTCGTGCCCGCGGCCTTCGCCGGTTTCCGCTCCAACCGCTGCTTCCGCAACCGGCGCTGCGGCTCCGGGCCGAACACCTTCGACGCTGCCGGCGCCGTCGGGTCATAATCCGCCAACTCATGCGCCGCCGACGTCACATCACTGGGCACATACGAATTCATGGCAATCACATAATCCGCAACATCAAAAAACGCGCCCGAACCGCCGGCAACCAAAATCGTTGACACCCCCTTTTCCGTAAATAACGGACGAACCCGCTGCACAAACGGGGTAATGGGCTCATCCTTCGCGGGAATCAGCTGTTGCATTCGCTCGTCCCGAATCATGAAGTTCGTGGCAGACGTATCCTCATCAATGAGCAACGTTGATGCGCCCGCGGCCACCGCCTCCATGAGGTTTGCCGCCTGCGACGTCGAACCGGAAGCATTCGCCGTCACAAACGAACGCGTGTCCGTGCCCGACGGCAGATTATTAATGAATGGGGAAATATCCACCCCGGTCACCGGCCGACCATCCTCCGCCCGAATCGTCGTGGCATCCGCCCGCGTAATCACCCACTCCCGGCCATCCCCCGCAATATGCGGATACACCCCCTGTTCAATTGCATGCAATAATGTTGATTTGCCGTGGTAGCCGCCACCGATAATCACCACAATGCCTTCAGGAACCCCCATGCCCGTCACCGTGCGCCCACTGGGAAGCGTGATCGAAACTTGGAGCGATTTCGGGCTGGTAAACGGTGTCGCCCCCTGCTCTAACGGCAGGTCCGAATTACCCGCTCGCCGCGGCAAAATCGCCCCATTGCCCACAAACGCCACCAGGCTTAGGTTAGCAAGCTGTTCTCGCAGCGCCTCCTGGTCCCGCAGCAATGTGACCTGCGCCGTTGCCGCATCCCCGTCCAGGTTTCGGTACAACAACGCCTGATCCACCGCATCCGGCAGGTCTTCCGTGAGTATCCGTGCCGTCGCATGCCCATGAATCCGCCGACCTCCAGCCGGCAACTGCACCGTGATCCGCGCCTCAATGGTGCGCTCTGTGATTCGAATGTTTGTGCGCTCAAGGATGGCTTGCGCCGGCCAACCAATGCTTATCGAGGACTCCCGCGTGGCGGCATGAAACTCCCGCATCAAAAAATCACTTATGGCCAGCCGGCCTTGGGCGTCGTCAAGCAACTCAGGGGGAATACCAGCGGTTTTCCGGTCAACAATAACCCGCATCAACGACGGTGGCGCATAGGGATCCGATTGGATACGATCAATCGACAGGGTGAAATTGCCCATGTCGTAACTGCCTTTGAGGCTCTTATAGGCACCGTAACTTTTACCATCGAGCGAACTGACAGTGCGTCGGAGATCCTGATTGCGATAAGACATGACGCCATGGTACGGGATTTTCTATCGGCTGCGGGTTGTCTAGGTGGATAACCAGCAGGGATAGCGGCATCGCGCGGTCACGGGGGTAGCGATCATTCCACCCCAGCGACGCAATCACCTACCATAGAAACCGGTCAAATCAATAACACACGTTTGGGAAAAGGATATCTGATGTATTCGAAAATTCGTGCAGCTGCCATCTCTGGTATTGCTATTACGCTGATGGTCATAGGGGCACCGGTGGCTCAGGCACAGGGCCTGCCGCAGTTGCCGCCGCTGCCGAACATCAACCCGGAGACCGCTATCGGCACCATCTTTGGGTCGCTGAGCTCTATGGCAGTGCTGTACCTCTTGGTGGGCACCGTCTATAACTTTTTTGCCCGCAAGAACGGTAAGAAACAATACGACGGCTCGTACATTCCTAAATTCTAGCTTTGCAATTATAACCGCGCACATTGCGCATAATGCCTCATCGGGGCAGCACATCGCTATGCTTTCGAGGAAATGATATGGCTAAAATTCAAAGTGCTGCTCGCGCAGTGAAATTGGTGAAAACCTATGGCACCGGGGACACCGCAGTCGAGGCACTCAAGTCGATTTCTATTAAATTCCGTAAACAACAATTCACCGCCATCATGGGCCCATCCGGTTCGGGCAAATCCACGCTCATGCACTGCATGGCCGGCCTGGATCGTGTCACCCGAGGCGCTACCTTCATTGGTAACACGGATCTGTCCCGGCTCAATGACCGGCAGATGACCGCTTTGCGACGAGACCGCCTGGGGTTTATTTTCCAAAGCTTCAACCTGGTGCCCACGCTCACCGCGGCCGAAAACATCACCCTGCCGATGAATATTGCCGGCAAACGTGTGGACAAAAAATGGTACCGGGAAGTGACCACTAGGCTGGGGTTGGCGGAACGGCTGAAACATCGTCCTGCAGAGCTGTCGGGTGGCCAGCAACAGCGGGTGGCCTGCGCCCGGGCATTGGTGGCCCGGCCGGAGATCATATTCGGTGACGAACCCACCGGTAACCTGGATTCAAACTCGTCCGCGGAGGTACTGGACATCTTACGGACCGCGGTCGATGTGTACGATCAGACCGTGGTTATTGTGACGCATGACCCCACAGCAGCATCGTACGCGGATCGCGTGGTGTTTTTAGCGGATGGCAAAATTGTGAGGGCATTATCGTCGCCCACAGTGGAACAAATTCTTTGGGTGATGGGCCAACTGGAAACCAGGGGGTGACTCATGGGGCTTCATGGTATACCGAACGATCCACAACGCGGCCTGAAACGCAAACACCATAATTGGCGGCGTGCCAGGCAGCAGGATGCGTATGCGGATGATCACGATGAGTGGTCAGGCCAAGCAGACTACGCCGAAGACCAGGACGACGATATAGATGACATGGACGCAGCTGACCTAGCAGCGGACTATGACGATTATGATTATGCGGATTATATAGACGACGTCGACGAGGCATGGGACGAAGAAGACGAGTGGGACGACGAAAACGAATGGGAAGAACCCGTCGAATGGGGTGAAGCACCCAAGAAAATCAAAACCCCCAGCGGCCGCACCACCATGCTGAAACTCAGCGTCCGCTCCATCATGGCGCATAAGCTTCGCCTGCTTCTCAGCGTCGTCGCGGTCATGTTGGGTACCGCTTTCGTGGCCGGTTCCATGATGTTCACCGCCTCACTCAATGCCGTGTTTGACTCCACGGTCGAAGACACGTTCGCCGGCGTGGATGCGGTGATCACCCCGGACCCGGCCGCGATCATGGCCGAGGTGGCCCAGAACCCCGAAGCCGCGGATTCCCTCGGGGGCATTCGCCGGTCGCTGCTCGACGAGCTGCGGAACGACCCCGAGATCAAAAACGTCGTGATCCAGGATGGGGTGCGGCTCATGCTGGCCGACGCGAACCGGAAACCCTACCAAACCCGGAACGGCAGAGTGCGGGTTGTGCCCTGGTACGACGAGAACTCCGCCGTGGGTATCGGCAATAGGCTCATTACCGGTAGCCTGCCCGAAAACCCCGACCAGGTGCTCCTCAACGAGCAGGCCGCCCAAACCTACAACATTAAGGTGGGCGACACCGTTGTGGTGATCGACCCGCAAAATCAGCGGAACATGACCGTCACCGGTATTTTCACCCCGGCGAAGACCAGCGCTGAACTTGGTGCCAATATCACCCTTGCTATTCCCGAAACCGATTTTCTGGACCAGTACACCGATGGGAAAACCGTTAAATCTTTAGCCGTGTCGGGCAATACCAAACACGGTGCGGAGCTGGTCGATTACCTCAAAGGCAAATACTCGGGTGTGAAATACCAGTTGGGGAGCGAGCTGGCCGCCGAACTCAACGGCGCGATTCGGGACGGGTTGAAGTTCATTAACTATTTCCTGGTGGCCTTCGGCCTCATTGCCCTTTTGGTGGGCACGTTCATTATCGCCAACACGTTCGCCATGATTGTGGCGCAACGGTTGCAGGAGTTTGCCCTGATGCGGGCCTTGGGTGTGTCACGGTTGCAACTCACCACGTCCGTGATTATCGAGGCATTCCTGGTGGGGATCATCGGGTCTGGTACGGGGATTGGTGCCGGCATGGGGTTGGTGCGGGTGATCCAGGTTATTCTGAAATACTTCAATATGTCGATTCCCGATTTGGGGTTGGGGCTTACTACCACGTCGGTGGTGTGGCCACTGGTCTTGGGTGTGGTTGTGACCCTGATTAGTGCCTGGTCGCCGGCCCGGCGTGCGGGTGCGGTGCACCCGGTGGAGGCGATGCGCTCGACAGAGACTGCGGCGGAGTCGCCGTTGAAGCTGCGGACGTTTCTGGGGTTTTTGCTGCTCGCTGCGGGCAGTGCTGCGGCCGTGGTCGCAGTGCGGGCGTCGATTGCGGATTATGACACGCAGACGCGGGCGCTGGCGGTGGGCGCCGGTGCGGTGTTGGTGACCATTGGGGTGTTTATGGTGGCCCCGGCGTTGTCGATCCTGGTGGTGGGGATCGTTGGTCGGCTGTTGGGGTTGCCGTTTCGGGCGGTGGGCAAGTTGGCGGCGACGAATTCGCGGCGGAATCCGCGGCGCACGGCAACGACGGCGTTTGCATTGACGTTGGGGGTGGCGTTGGTGACCACGATCGGGATGTTGGCCGCGTCGATGCAGCAGTCGGTGAAGGATTTGGTGAGCTCGGGGGTGCGGGCGGACTATGTGCTGTCTAGCCCGGGCGATGGGCGGTTCCCGATCCCGGACGATGCGGCGCAGAAGGTGCAGGAGACCGATGGGGTGGGGGAGATCACGGGGTTTTCCCGGGTTCCGGTGTCGGTGGGGGTGACGCCAGATTCGTTTATGGTCGCCAACGGCATGGCGAAAACATTGGTGGCTGATAATGATTTGACGAAAACCCTGGAATTAGAAGGTGTGAGCGGTTCGATGAATTTGTCGGATCCGAACGTGTTTGTGGCTTTTGATGATTATGCGCATAAGCAGGGTTGGAAAGTAGGGGACATGGTGCCGGTGAAGAATTTAGCGGGGGATGATGTGGTTGAGGCAAAGCTCATTGGCACCTATGAGGAGAACCAGGTGATTGGGGACGTGGTGTTGTCGGCGTCGACGGTAGCGAATACGCCGTATGCGCGGGAGCAGGTGTTGACGTGGCTGATGGTGGTGGGCAATGGTGAGGTGTCGAAGGAGCAACTGCGGGCGAATTTGCAGGCGGCGGTGGCTGATTATCTGGTGGTGCAGGTGCAGGATCGGCAGGAATACGCTGGTGAGCGGGCCGCGATGATTAATCAGATGCTGTATATCCTGTATGGGCTCTTGGCGTTGTCGGTGCTGGTGGCCACGTTGGGCATTGTGAATACGTTGGCGTTGAATGTGATTGAGCGCCGGCAGGAGATTGGGATGTTGCGGGCGGTGGGGATGCAGCGTCGGCAGATTCGGTTGTTGATTACGATCGAGTCGGTGCAGATTGCGTTGTTTGGCGCCGCGGTCGGCATTGGGGTGGGCGTTGGCTTGGGCTGGGCGTTTTTGAAGGTGCTGGCGGAAGAAGGCCTGAGCTCGTTGGTGATTCCGTGGCTGCAGTTGGGGTGGATGTTTGGCGCGTCTGCGGTGGTGGGTGTGATCGCGGCGTTGTGGCCGGCTCACCGGGCGGCGAAGACCCCACCGTTGGATGCGATCGCCCACTAGCATGCTTGTCGACGGTGGCCTCACGGGTTAGACCAGCATGGTTCCGATGGTGAGGCCGAGTTGAAGGGCGGCCAGCCCACCGATGATGGTGGCGGTGAGGTAGCCGGCGAAGAGCCGGTAGTTGTGGGTTTTCAACAGGTGGCCGAGCTCGTTGGCGAGGGTAGACCAGGTGGAGAGCGCGCCGGCGAAGCCGACACCGCCGGCCGCGTAGACGAAGGAATGCGCTTCGAATAGGCGTGCGATTACCCCGAGGATGAGGCAGGCGCACATGTTTGCGATAAGCGTACCAAGGTAGGACGGCAGGGCTTTGCCTAATAGGTAGCGGGTAATGCCGCCCAGGATGCCTCCGGCGAAGACGAGGATGATAGTCATGCTGCGTGCCGCCGGTGTCGGAGGGCATCGCCGATGGCCCAGGCACCCAGGCAGCTGGTGATGGTGAGCACACTGTAGCTGAGTGCGGCAGGCAGGCTGGTGGTCGCGGCGGTAAGCGCGAAGGTGGAGAAGCTGGTGAAGCCGCCGAGGAGGCCGGGGGCGAAGAATTTTTGGGCGAGATCGTTGGGGAACGCCCAGGTGGCGATGAGGAAACAGCCGATCGCGTTGATGATGATAAGCGCCGTGGGGGCGTCGTAAAGCAAAGGGGTGAGTTGCATGCGTAGGGTAGCGCCGCACCCGGCACCGAGGCCGACGGCGAGTGTTTGTTTCATAGTTGTGCAGCTTAATATGTGTGACTTTGTGCCGGAACTAGTGCGCGGGGGCGGAAAAAGGTAGAAGATGGAAAGTAGCTGTAAATTTTTTCGTTTCTGTGAGGAGTTTTTTGTATGGCTCATGAGCGTGCCGGCCAAGTTGCATTGCCGGAAGACCTTATTGATATTGCGGAAGTGGTGACGGCATACTACACCCGGGTTCCGAATCCTGATAATCCCGACCAGCAGGTGGTGTTTGGTACATCTGGGCACCGGGGGTCGTCGTTGGATAATGCGTTCAACGAGAACCATATTTTGGCAACTACGCAGGCCATTGTGGATTACCGTAATGCGCAGGGCATTGGCGGCCCGATTTTTATTGGGCGGGATACGCATGCATTGAGCGAGCCGGCGCAGATTTCCGCTATGGAGGTACTGCTGGCTAATAACGTGGAGGTGCTTGTCGACGACCGGGGTCGCTATACCCCGACGCCGGCGGTGTCTCACGCGATTTTGGCCTATAATTCGCGCCTGTCGGGTGGGGTGACCGGCACCGACCCGAAGCGTGCCGACGGCATTGTGATTACGCCGTCGCATAATCCGCCGCGGGATGGTGGGTTTAAATATAATCCGCCCAATGGTGGCCCGGCCGACACGGATGCCACGGACTGGATTGCGGAGCGCGCCAATAATCTGCTGCGTGGCGGCCTGAAAGACGTCAAGCGGGTGAGCGTGTCTGGGGTGTTGGATCCCAAGGCCACGAAGTATAACTATATGGACACCTATGTGGCGGATTTGCCGAATGTGGTGAATCTGGATGCGATCCGGGAGTCCGGGCTGAGCATTGGTGCGGACCCCATGGGTGGCGCATCGGTGGATTATTGGGGGGCGATTGCCGAGGCCCACAAGCTGAATCTGACGGTGGTGAATCCGCTGGTGGATGCTACATGGCGGTTTATGACGTTGGACACGGACGGCAAGATTCGGATGGACTGCTCCAGCCCGAATTCCATGGCGTCGTTGGTGCGGAACCGCGACAAGTACGACATTGCCACCGGTAATGATGCCGATTCGGACCGGCATGGCATTGTGACCCCGGATTATGGGTTGATGAACCCGAACCATTACCTGTCGGTGGCCATTGATTACCTGTTTGCGCACCGGCCGGGCTGGTCGACGGATGCGGTGGGCAAGACCCTGGTGAGCTCGTCGATGATTGACCGGGTTGTGGCCGCGTTGGGTAAGAAGCTGGTTGAGGTGCCGGTGGGCTTTAAGTGGTTCGTGCCGGGGCTTATCGACGGCTCCATTGGGTTCGGCGGTGAGGAATCCGCCGGCGCTTCCTTCCTGCGCCATAATGGGACGGTGTGGTCGACGGATAAGGACGGCATCATCCTGGACCTGTTGGCTTCGGAGATCACCGCGGTGACCGGCAAGACCCCGTCGCAGCGCTATGCGGAGTTGGCCAGCGAGTATGGCGCACCGGCCTATGCGCGTACGGATGCGGATGCGAACCGGGAGCAGAAGGCCATTTTGAAGGCCCTGTCGCCGGAGCAGGTGACCGCCACGGAGTTGGCTGGTGAGCCGATCATCGACAAGCTGACGAAGGCACCGGGTAACGGGGCAG
>CAJZGD010000092.1 GCA_915275065.1 uncultured Corynebacterium sp.
GGGGGTTCGTTATGCTTGACGACGAGTTCCGCTAGGCGTTTTTAGCCTCGACTCGTCCGATGGCTTCCTTCGCCACAAGCTCTTGGATACCCATGTCGAGTTCAGAGGTGAATCCGACGCAGGAGCAGTTGATTTCCCCAAGAACGTAGGTGTCGGATCCGTCTTCTGCATCGGCAAGCATGAAGTCGGCGGTCCAAATCAGTGGGATATTATCGCCACCGAGTTTTTCGGCAATGACTGGGCGGGCGGCAGCAAACATGTCGACAAGATCCTGCCAAGATTCGGGCTTATCGTAGGTGTATTTTGCGCCGGAGAAGAGCGTGGCGGAGAAGTTATCGCCGCCGGCGGCTGGCTTCTTGTGCACCACGAATACCGGGTGGGGGCCGACCAAGAGGATACGGATTTCCCCTTCGACGATGCGGGGCATGAACCGCATGTCGACCAGCATGCCATTGTCACCAATGATGTATTGATCGCAGAAATCCATGAATTCGCCGAGTTCCCGGATTTCGGTGTGGTTATCCACGGCCTCGGTGCACCGCAGTTTGGTGTCGAGCGGCAGGGCGGTTCCGGGGGTGACGCTGGCTGCAAGTTCTTTGTCTTCAAGTTGCACGCGCCAAATGCCGGAGCCGGTGGAACCACGGTTTTGCTTCAGAACCCGTTCCCCGTAGGACAGGGAGGTGGGGAAGGTCTTGTGGAAGGTTTCCACATCGTAGTAGGCGGCGGTGTCGGTAGGCACAAGGTCGGTGTCCTTGAGCTTGACCAGAGCATCCTTGGCGCCATAGGCCATCATTTCGGCTGGGGTGGACATACCCACTAGGCCGGCTTCGCTGAGCTTGGTGAGCAGATCAAAATAGCCCTTTTCCCCACCTGGAATATTGCCGGGGTTCACGCGGGAAATATAAGCATCGAAATTCGAAGAAACATATTCGAATAGGGCTTCGGTCCATTCTGGCCGGTAGTACACTACTTCGGCATGCCAACCAGCATCTTTAATGGCATTCACGATGGGCATAGTATCTTTTCGGTGCCCGTCAATAAATTTGTCGGAGCCGCCTTCGACTTCAAAAACCACGATGCTTTTGTGCACTGTAGTACCCTTTCGCTGGTAATTACTGTTCACCTATTAGTGGGGTAAACAAAAAATGATAAGTTGGAGCCATTGTTTTGCGTGTTTCATATAACAACTGGTGAGTGCCGGTGAAACCATGCATTGGCATATAAAAAACTATAGTGAATTCACCAGTGCTACAGGGGTGGAGTAATCAATGACACAGTGCTACATAACGAGTTTCGTGGGTAATTTACAACCAATAGTCACCCCCATCATGAACCATTAGGAGATAACTACCCCCGTCAACTACACCCATAGATGTCACCCTTCTTGATGGTTGACCACCTATGGGGCTAGCGTCGACAAGCGTAGATCGGCATATCTTTGGTCACATTTATAGTACTAAACGGTAACAATCCACTTTTCTCTAGGATAGAGAACTAGATTACTTAATTTAAGAAGTGTTAATTATCTCCATGCAACTGAAAGGTGCGCTATCCTGCCATGCCCGCTTCTTTTGACCCCCAGCCGCAATTTCAAAATTATGCACATCCTGAGCGACTTGTGTCGGCATCCTGGCTCTCGGCCCGCCTGGGCACCCCCGGACTGCGAGTCGTGGAATCCGATGCCGACCCGCTGCAATACGACATCGGACATATCCCAGGCGCAGTCCGCATTGATTGGCGACGCGAATTAAACGATCCACTGTCCCGTGACCTCTTGACCGCCGAAAGCTTTGCCGCACTCATGTCCGCAAAAGGCATCAATCGGGACGACACGGTGGTCGTGTATGGAGATAAGGCAAATTCCTGGGCAGCCTTTACCGTATGGGCATTCGAACTATTCGGGCACCAGGATGTGCGACTGCTCGATGGGGGACGCGACGCATGGATGGCAGAAGAACGAGACACGTCCTTTGTGGTGCCGGAATACCCGCCCACACAGTACCCGGTGGTGGAACGGGACGATGCAACCAATCGGGCATTCGTGGCCGATGTCCTTGCCGGAATAACGAACCTCCCCAAGAACGATGCAGAAGGCCAATCACCCGATCCTCACGACGACACAATTGCGATCGTGGATGTCCGAAAAGGGAAAGAATACATGGGGGACATTCCCGACAACTCCCCTGATTCAGGGGTAATTCGGCACGGCCATATTCCCTCCGCAATCAATATTTGCTGGGAAAACTCGGTGCTTGTGAACGCCCGATTCCGGTCGGTATCGGACCTCAAAGCCGCATTTGCACCGGCATTAAAAGCCGAAAAAGTGTTCGTATACTGCTATCAGGGACACCAGGCCGCTCACGCATGGTTCGTATTAAAATACCTGCTGGGACACAATAATGTGGTTAACTATGATGGTTCATGGGCAGAATGGGGAAATATGGTACGCATGCCTGTTCGAAAAGGCTCTGAGCCTGATAATGTGGAAATGTCGCTTTCGTGGACCGGCACCCACATGTTATAGGGCTGGTTTTGTACATTTTGCTTCCCACGGGGGATAAATGTGTAACAATATTGTACGCCGAATACTTAAATAAATTGTGATGGTTCAGGCGAGGCTTCATAAGCCTTAGCTGAACCTATCCCCCGCCAATAACCACGGCAATAGCAAGTATGACGCATCTGCTGACAACTCGCATAATTTACCAGGAGAGCTTCACGTGACTGTGGAATCAAGGAAAATCACTAAAATTCTTGTCGCCAACCGCGGCGAGATCGCCATTCGTGTTATCCGTGCTGCTCGTGATGCTGGAATCCCCAGCGTTGCGGTGTATGCCGAACCAGATGCCAATGCCCCTTTTGTCAGCCTCGCTGATGAAGCTTTCGCTTTAGGCGGCCAAAACTCCGCAGAGTCTTACCTGGTTTTTGATAAGATCCTCGATGCTGCTAAGAAATCCGGGGCGAACGCTATTCACCCCGGGTATGGCTTTTTGTCCGAAAATGGCGACTTCGCCGAGGCCGTCATTAATGCCGGTTTGATCTGGATTGGCCCGTCCCCACAGTCGATTCGGGACTTGGGCGATAAAGTCACCGCCCGCCACATTGCCCAGCGCGCTCAGGCACCCATGGCCCCGGGCACGAAAGAGCCGGTGAAAGACGTCAATGAAGTGGTAGCATTCGCCGAGGAATTCGGGTTGCCCATCGCTATTAAGGCAGCTTTCGGTGGTGGCGGCCGCGGTATGAAAGTGGCTTACACCAAGGAAGAAGTGCCAGAGCTTTACGAATCTGCTACTCGTGAGGCATTAGCTGCGTTCGGCCGGGGCGAATGCTTCGTGGAACGCTACATGGACAAGGCCCGGCACGTGGAATGCCAGGTGCTGGCCGACATGCACGGCAATGTGATCGTGGCCGGCACCCGTGACTGTTCGTTGCAACGGCGGTTCCAAAAGCTCGTGGAGGAGGCCCCGGCTCCCTTCCTCACCGATGAACAGCGCACCACCCTGCACGAATCTGCGAAACGGATTTGTAAGGAGGCCGGCTACTACGGTGCCGGCACGGTGGAATACTTGGTGGATTCCACCGGGCTTATTAACTTCCTGGAAGTCAATACCCGGTTGCAGGTGGAGCACCCGGTGACCGAGGTCACGACCGGTTTGGATCTGGTTCGAGAACAGTTCCGCATCGCCGAAGGCAAAGAGCTGCACATCAAGCAGGATCCTACGCCTCGCGGGCACGCATTCGAATTCCGCATCAACGGTGAAGATGCCGGCAGCAATTTCATGCCGGCTCCCGGCGCGATCACCAAGTATGTTGAGCCGTCCGGCCCTGGTGTGCGCATGGATTCTGGTGTGCGGGAAGGTTCCGTGGTTGGGGGCCAGTTCGACTCGATGTTGGCAAAGCTGATCGTGTTCGGTGAGACCCGTGAGGAAGCATTGCAGCGCTCCCGGCGCGCACTGTCCGAATATGTGATCGAAGGTATGCCGACTGTGGTGCCCTTCCACCGGCATATTGTGGAGAATCCGGCCTTTGTTGGTGATGATACGCACTTTGATGTGTACACCAAGTGGATTGAGGAGGCATGGGATAACCCGATTCCGCCTTATGTTGATCCTGCGGATGCGGAGGAAGCAGAAGAAGCTACCCCGAACCAAAAGGTCGTGGTGGAGATTGATGGCCGACGGGTTGAGGTGGCATTGCCGGGCGATTTGGCGTTGGCCGGCGGTGGTGCTGGTGGCGCTAAGAAGAAGGCAAAGAAGCGTCGTTCCAGTGGTTCTAAGGCCGGCATTTCTGGCGATGCTGTGGCAGCTCCGATGCAGGGCACCGTGATTAAGGTGAATGTGGAGGAAGGCCAGGAGGTTGCTGAGGGCGAAGTCGTGGTGGTTTTGGAGGCCATGAAGATGGAGAACCCGGTGAAGGCCCATAAGTCTGGTGTGGTCACTGATCTGGCGGTTGCTGCCGGTGAAGGCGTGACCAAGGGTTCGGTCATGATGGAGCTGAAGTAGTAGCTGGCCGTAAGCTGATGGCCGCTGGCTAGCGAACTAGCGCAGGTGAACCTGCGGGGTTCGCAGCGCCAGTGTGATACTGCCTTAAGATTTGTGCGAGTCCGTCGATCCTCATGTTTTATTGGTGAGGGTCGGCGGATTTTATTGTTCTCAATTATTCTGCAACTGATTCTATGGTGTTGAAAGCTCCACTTGTGGTTTGCGGTTGTGCTGCGATCTCGGCGTTGTGGGCTGCGTTGTTGGAAAGTGAAGCTTTCGAATTCGGCGGTTGGCTATGAACGCCGGGGAATGGCGTGAGTTGAGTGCGCTTCATAACCGGGAATGCGCCTCTGTATCGTGCTGTATGCCGCTGTCGCCCGAATTCGACCACTACCGGCAACGGTATTGGTTATGCTGAGCCGTACTTTCTCGATTCAGTACCTTGGCTGGAGTCGTCTGCCACCACAACTCCAGCTCAGCACATTTGATGTCTAGCCCATGCGTGGTTCCAAAGTGGAGCTTTCGGGTGTTTTCGACATATTGCCGAGGGCTTCGTATCCACAAACACGCAAGTAGCGGTTTTGCTGAGCTGGGGTTGTGGGAGACGGAGCATGTGGCTGCGCTGAATCCTCCACATAGTGATGTAGCACCATGAATATCCCAGCTCAGCAAGATTGAAGCATTGTGGAGGTTTTATAGGGAATGGTTGGGATCCCCCACCGAGCGACTTCCTTAAGCTCCCTTTTTGGTTACCACCTATGCTGAGAGCACACGTGCATTGGTAGAGGTGGAGCTTTCACCCTGCCGGCACATGACGTGAAAATGGGAATGATCCCCTAACCGCCGGTAACGGTTATGGGGATCATTCTTTATCAAGAGCCTTGTCAGTTTTCTTGAGGCCAACCGCGCAAGAGGGATTTCACCCGCCCTAACGCGGTGGCGGATTTCGCAGCTTCCGTCCCGGCTTAGCTGCTACTAACTTCGCCAAGTTGGGACATGACTGCGTTATATACTTCTTCCACTTCGGGCCCGACTACCACTTGGTATTGGCCACTTGCCTGTACCACGTCGCGGACACCGTTGAGGTTGGTAATGATGTCGGTTTTGGCCTTAGTGTTATCCTTCAGGTAGAACCACACTCGGGTGATGCAGTGTGTGATGCTGCGAATGTTTTCTTTGCCACCGATGTTGTCGATGATGTCCCAGGCCAGAGCGTCGTATCCGGTGAGGTTTGCAGGCCGGTTGGGGTTTTCGGCTGGCGTCGGCTCCTTGGGGGTGGTTGCAGCCGGTGGTGCGGGCGGTTCTTCCTTGGTGTAGGCTACCGCGACTTTGTCACCAGCCTCGGCTGGCCCATTATTGACGTCGATGCGGTCGAGTTTTTTCTCGGTATTGGTCACTGCCACCACGGTGGTGGTATCTTTGCCGGCTGCCTTGATCACCTCAACGTTCATGACGCCGATGCTTTGCCCGGCTTTCACCTCTTCCCCTTTGGTGATGGTCAGGGTGAAGGGTTTGCCTTCTAACTCCACGGTATCAATGCCTAGGTGCACGAGAAATTGCAGGCCAGACTCGGTTTCAATACCCACCGAGTGGAGGGTTTTTGCCACCATTATGATGGTGCCGGTCACTGGCGCGACAATGGCGCCGCCAGGTGGTGTGCTGATTCCAAAACCATCGCCCACGGATTTCTTCGATAAAACCGGGTCGGGCACATCCGTGATGTCGATGATGGTGCCGGCGATAGGTGCCACCACCTCAACGGTGGTTGGTGTTGCAGAACTAGTCACTATGCAACTACCTCTTTCTTCATAGTCAGAGCTTCATGGGGGTGAAGCTGGATCGTGTCGGCAACAAGGGAGTGGGGATAGTTAGCGATGAGCACTTCCCCTGTTGCGAAGTCTCTAGGGATATCGTACGTAATTTTCCTGTCAGATAGGTGAACGATCACCAGAAGTTATTCATCTTCGTAGGTGCGGGTAACCGTGTCAACCTGTGGGTGATGGAGCTGGTACTGGAAATGATCCCCTAGCCGCCGCAAATCTTGGCAGATGACCATGGGGATCAGAACCCATGCGGACCCAATGCAGGACTTATTTATGGGCTGGTTCCCGGTTACCCAGGCGAACCTTCTTCACTTCGCGCCCGCCTTCTACATCGGCGTCGGTGAAGCCGAACATGTATGTCAGGGTGAACGCCACTGCAATGGACACAATGGAGGCAATCCAGAAGCCTTGGAAGCTGGAGTCCACGCCTTCAGGGTTTACGAACGAGGTAAAGCCAATGATTGAACCGGTGAAACCCCACATGTTCACGTTGAGTAGCCCAGTAACCAGGCCACCGGCGGCACCACCAATGGAACCCATGAGGAATACTCGACCGTATTTCAGGTTAATACCGTACATGGCAGGTTCGGTCACGCCGCAGAAGGCAGAGATGGCTGCGGATAGGGAGAGTTCCTTGATCTTCTTGGTGCGGCTCTTCACAAACACTGCCAACACCGCGGCGCCTTGGGCCACCATGGTAACCGAGATAATGGCGTTGAGGTAGGAATGCCCGGTCTGGGCAATGTCTTGGGCAACCAGCGGGATGACAGCCCAGTGGAGGCCGAAGATAACCAGGGCTTGGTAGAAACCACCAACGACCAAGCCGGATAGGGCCGACGACATGCTATATAGTCCGGTGATGGCCCCTGCGATGCCACCGGAGATAAAGGTGACGATGGGCCCTAGGATGAGCAGAATAGCGGTGGAGACAATAATGACTTCTAGTAGCGGCACGAAGATCGAACGGACCACTGTAGGCACGATCTTCTTCAACCATGGTTCGACGATGGATGCGAACCAGGCGGCGACGATGATCGGGAAGATCGAGTAGCTGTAGCTGGCCACATGGTAAGGCAAGCCGAAGAAATCGGCGTTGAGTGACATCCCGAGAATAGCGGTGTCGCCTTTCTTCTCGGCGAGGGTGAGCACATCTGGGTAGGTGAGCACGCCACCAATAATCGCCACAATGATGGGGTCTGAGCCTAATCGTTTGGCCGCGGTGAAGCCCACGAAGATGGGGAGGAAGAAGAACACCGAGTCGCTCATCGCGTTGATGACGATGTAAGTGCTGGTTTCTTTGTCAACGATCTCGAAGGTCAGCAGCAGCGACAAAATGCCTTTGATGATACCGGAGGCCGCCAGAAGGCCGATCACGGGAATCATGGATCCGGTGATAACGCCGATGAGGGAGCTGAATCCGAATTTCACCCAACCCCATGCAGTGGTGGGTTTCGGGGTTTCCGGCCCATCATCACCAGCGGCAACTGCGTCACCTAGTTGCGGGACAATGGCGTTGTACACATCTTCCACTTCGGCGCCGATCACCACCTGGTATTGGCCACCAGCCTGCACCACGTCGATAATGCCGTCGAGGTTGGAAATGATGTCGGTTTTGGCCTTGTGATTGTCCTTCAGGTAGAACCGCACCCGAGTGATGCAGTGTGTGACGCTGCGAACGTTTTCTTTACCACCAATGTTGTCGATAATGTCCCAGGCCAGGGCATCATAGCCGGTGAGGTTTGCGGGCCGTCGAGAGCTGTCTACAGGTGCCGGCTCCTTGGCGGAGGTTGACGACTCGGGTGGTGTGGATGGTTTTACTTTGGCATGGGCTACTGCGACTTTGTCCCCGGCTTCGGCGGGTCCCTCGTCGACGTCGATGTGGTCGAGTTTTTTGGCGGTGTTGGTCACTGCCACCACGGTGGTGGTGTCTTTACCACCTTCTTTGATTGCCTCAACATCCATGGTGCCAATAACTTGTCCGGCTTTCACCTCATCACCTTTGGTTACGGTCAAAGTGAAGGGGTTACCGTCTAACTCCACGGTATCGATGCCCAGATGTACAAGAAATTGCAGACCAGATTCGGTTTTAATACCCACCGCGTGGCGGGTTTTCGCCACCATCATGACGGTGCCGGTCACTGGCGAAACTACAGTGCCACCAGGTGGTGCGCTGATTCCAAAACCATCACCCACGGATTTCTTAGCGAAAACCGGGTCGGGCACATCAGTGATATCAATGATAGTGCCGGTAATGGGTGCCACCACCTCGACGGTAGTTGGTGCTATAGAACTAGTCACTATGCAACTACCTCTTTCTTCAAGGTCAGAGCTTCATAGGGATGAAGCTGAATCGTGTCGGCAACAGTGGGATTCGGATAGTTAGCAATGAGTACTTCGCCTGTTGCAAAGTCTTCAGGAATGTCGTACGCGATTTCCTTGTCGGATAGGTTAACGATCACAAGGAGTTTTTCGTCCTCGTGAGTGCGGGTGAATGCGTAAACCTGTGGATGTTCGAGCTGGTACGGCTGGTATTCGCCGATGGAGATGGCAAGGTGTTGTTTGCGCAGGCGGATGAGTTTTTTGTAGTAGGCGAGGATTTTTCCGCCCTGTTCTTCGGCCGCCACATTGATGTGCTCTTGGTTGGTGGGCCGTAACCACGGGGTGCCCGTCGTAAAGCCAACGTTCGGGCTGTCGTCCCATTGCATGGGGGTGCGGGAGTTATCGCGGGCCTTCGAACGCACGATCGTAAACGCTTCGGCTGCGTCGAGACCTTGGTCGATGAGCGCGTTGTAAGCGTTGCGGGCTTCGACGTCGATGTAGTCGTCGATGCTGTGATATTCGGGATCGATCATGCCGATTTCTTCACCCATGTAAATATAGGGGGTGCCGCGCAGCATGTGGATCATGGTGGCCAGCATGGTTGCGGATTCCACCCGGTATGTTGTTGGGTCGCCGAAGCGGTTGACGGATCGCGGCTGGTCGTGGTTATTGAGGAAGAGCGCGTTCCAACCGTTGCCTTCTTGCATGCCCAACGCCCATTCGTTGAGGGTGCGTTTGAGGTCGATGGGGTTGAACCGCACATTGCTCCATTTTTGCCCATTGAGGTAGTCCACTTTGAGGTGGTGGAAGCTAAATACCATGTCGAGCTCATGGTTGTCCGGGTTGGAGTATTCCACGCAGTTTTGAATGCTTGTCGACGACATTTCACCGACGGTCACCGATTCGGGATCCTGACCAAAACTCTCGGCATTCAATTGTTGAAGGTAGGCGTTGACATCGGGCCCATCGGTGTACATGTAGCGGGGGTCTTCACCCGGTGCCGAGGATTTCAGTTCCGCAGCCTTACCGATGACGTTGATGACATCAAAACGGAAGCCGTGCACTCCTTTGGCTC
>CAJZGD010000093.1 GCA_915275065.1 uncultured Corynebacterium sp.
TGGCCGGCCGCCAGGGGGTATTCCCCGGCGAGGGCGCGCAGCAAGGTGGTTTTGCCTGACCCATTGACCCCCACCAGGCCGATGCGCTCCCCGGGGCCGAGCCGCCACGTGAGGTCGTCGACAAGCGGCCGGCCGTCGGGGGTGTCAATGCGGGCATCCTCCAGCTCCACCACGATGCGGCCCTGGCGCTGCCGCGAAAACGCCATGAGCTCCACCTTGTCCCGAGGCGGCGGCACGGCAGCAATCAAAGCCTCCGCAGCGTCGATCCGGTAGCGGGGCTTCGACGTGCGGGCCGGCGCGCCCCGACGCAGCCACGCCAGCTCTTTCCGCGCCAGATTCTGCCGCCGCTGTTCCATGGCATCCGCCTGCCGGAACCGCTCCGCCCTGGCGAAGATCCAATCGTTATAGCCGCCCTCGTACGCATCCACCTGGCCGTCGTGCACTTCCCACGTGCGGGTCGCCACGGTGTCTAGGAACCACCGGTCGTGCGTCACCACCACAACCGAAAGTTTGCGCGATAGCAAATGGTCCGCAAGCCACTGGACTCCTTCAATGTCCAGGTGGTTCGTGGGCTCGTCCAGCACCACCAGGTCCAGCTCCCGCACCAGTGCCGCCGCCAGGTTCACCCGCCGCTGTTCCCCGCCCGACAGCTGCCCCACCGGGGTGTCTAACCCCAGCCGCTCAATGCCCAAGCCGTGAAGCACTTCCCGCACCCGGGCGTTTGACGCCCACTCGTAGGTTTGCAACCCCAGTGGCGCCACCACCACATCCGCGATGGTGTCAGTGCCGGTGAGCTGCATGCGTTGCGTCACCACCGCCATGCGCAGCGACGAGTTGTGGCTCACCCGGCCCGCATCTGGTTGTTCCACCCCGGTGAGCACCTCAATCAGGGTGGTTTTCCCGCCGCCGTTGAGCCCCACCACCCCAATGCGGTCGCCGGACTGCACCCCAAGGCTCACCTTGTGCAGCAGGGTTTTCAGCCCGAAGGATTTGTCTACGTTCTCCAGATTGATGAGGTTAACCACTTATTCTCCTTTGAGGTGGGCGCCGCGCGCCGGGCCGGATGTGACGGCGGTGTTTCCGCTGAACGATAGTTCCGCCGCGACTTCGTGGGCGGCGTGGGCGTCTTCGCATAGGAAGGCGCAGGTGGGGCCCGACCCGGAGACGATGCCGGCGAGTGCCCCAGCGGCCATGCCGGTGTTGAGGGTCGTGCGTAGCTGTGGTTGTAGCGATAGGGCGGCGGCCTGCATGTCGTTGTGCAGCAGGGGGGCAACTTGGTGCGGGTCCCCGGAGCGCAGCGCCCGGCTCAGCGCGGTCACATCCAGGTGGGGGGTGTGGTCTAGTTCGTCGAGTTTACGAAACACGGCCGGGGTGGCGAGGCCGGTGCGAGAGAAGGCCAAAGCCCAGTGGTAGGTGCCCTTTGAGAGAGTAGGGACGAGATGTTCTCCCCGGCCGGTGCCTAATGCGGTGCCTCCCACCAGGGTGAAGGGCACGTCGCTGCCGAGGTCTGCCGCTATGTCTAATAATTCCCCTAATTCGAACTCGTTATCGAGTATTTTATTGGCGGCGATGAGGGCTGCCGCGGCGTCGGCGCTTCCCCCGGCCATGCCGCCGGCGATGGGTATTCCCTTGGCAATGGTGATGCGTACCGCCGGCGGTTGCTGCGTGGATCGCCCAAACACGATGTCGACGGCCCGCCAGGCGAGGTTGGTGTTGTCCGTGGGCACCCCGGCGGTGGCGCAGTCGAGGCCAACCACTCGCCCGGCGGCGCCAGTGTTGGGGCTTGCCTCGGTGAGGGTAATAACGTCTCGAAGTTCGAGGGATTGGAATATGCTGACGAGTTCATGGTAGCCGTCGTCTCGAAGCGCCCCCACCCCTAAATGTAGATTGACTTTCCCATGGGCAATCGCCGTAACTTCTCGCATCATTATTCTTATCCTAGCGGACGCCATCATTATGACGAATACCATATTTCATCACTATTGATTAGGGAGTATGCCGCAGGTAAGCACGAGCAATCCGGCTGCGTCGATCCCGCACCACCCCTGGCGCATGCTGCCGGCTACCGGCCCGCTTCTTGCGGTTATGCCGAAAATCCTGGGTGAGAAGGTAAATTATCTATCCATGACTACTGCACGTCTGCTGGGACCGGCCGATATCCGCACACTCGCCAGCGAACTCGACATTACCCCCACGAAAAAGCTGGGCCAGAATTTCCTGCATGACCCCAATACGGTCCGCATGATTGTCACGACCGCCCAGTTCACGGATGCCACCAACCGGCATGTTCTTGAGGTGGGTCCGGGGTTGGGTTCGCTCACCCTGGGGCTGGTGACTGCCTGCGAAAAGGTCACCGCGATTGAGATTGATCCTCGGTTGGCGGCCCGACTTCCCCGCACCGTCGCCGAATTCGCCCCCGACCATGCGGATCGGCTCACCGTCATCAATCGGGATGCTTTGACGGTTTCTCCCCAGGATATTGACATGTCGACGCCGCCAACAGCATTGGTGGCAAACCTGCCCTATAACGTGTCGGTGCCGATCCTTTTGCATCTTCTCGCGGAATTCCCCAGCGTTGCGCGAGTTGTGGTCATGGTGCAGGCGGAGGTTGCCGACCGGTTGGCGGCCCGGCCCGGCACGAAAATTTATGGGGTTCCCAGCGTCAAGGCCGCATTTTATGGGCAGGTACGGCGGGCGGGAACGATTGGTAAAAATGTTTTTTGGCCTGCACCGAAGATCGATTCCGGCCTCGTGTCGATTGATTGCACACATCCTTATTCGTCGTCGCTGCGTGACACGGTGTTTCCCCTGATTGATGCCGCGTTTCTTCAGCGTCGTAAAACATTGCGCGCGGCCTTATCAGGCGTGTATGGTTCGGCGAGTCAGGCGGAAGAAGCGCTACGACGTGCCCAGATCGACCCCACGCTTCGGGGCGAAAAACTCGACATTTCGGACTTCATCCGTCTGGCCACCAGCGGGCAATCATCACGGTAGCGTCACAGTTGGGCAATGGCCGCCCGCAACGGTGCGTAATGATTCTGCACAGCCTCCCGGTATGCTACGGCGTCCTTATTTCGCAGCGCCCGCACGATGCTCTCATGGTTTTTAATGGTGCGTTCCGCATCAACGGTGATGGGGATCTCACAAATGTCGATGAGCTGGGCATACACCTGCCACATTGCTCCGGCGAGTTCCCGCATCAACGCATTGGACACCGGGCTGAGCAGCGCCGCATGGAATTGTTGATCCTCATCCATGAAGCTGCCGTATTCGCTAAATGATGTGCGCATATTCGATGCCAATTGGTTCAAGGAGTCTAGGGATTCCTTGGTGTGGGTGGACATGAGTTCGTCAATGACTGACAGTTCCAAAAACTCCCGGGTGGCAATGACTTCGTGCAGGTGGGCGGCGGTATGATCCGGGTCCAAGGTGGCACGCAGCACCATTCCCTGCACCATGGGTGATAGGGTCATGCCGGCCACGAAGGTTCCCTGACCGCGTCGCACCTCAACCACATCCAAGGATTGCAGCGTGCGCATGGCTTCACGCACGGATGATCGGGAGCAATTGAGTTCGTCGCATAATTCAGTTTCGCTGGGGAGGATATCGCCGGAGGTGAGGCTATGATCGCGAATATAGTGTTGAATTCCTTCAATAGCCGCTTGGGTGGCACTGAGTGTGACCGGTTTCATCATGGTATTGATCCTCCAACGGTGTGAAGTAGCGTAGGGCTTAGGTGCGGTGAGAACAGTATTCATGGTTGCTGATTCCTCGGTTCCAGGTGGTACACGCTCACCGGCTGTGGGACGTCCGGCCTGGCGTGTGATTCATGAATGTAAGTACAGGGAGCGGAAATTTGTTCCCCACACCAGCAGCCTGGAGTTTTACTATTACCCCCGCAAACCAACATCGAGGAAGGACAGCCCGGTTAAGGCAATCGGCTCGAAACCTGTTAACACATCGGCATCCCAGGCGGAGGGGTTTTTCCGATGAAAGAGGGGATACAGTGGCACTTCGGTGGATAATAGATCGAAAATTTCATGCCACAGGTTTTCCTGTTCCTCGCCGGTGGCGCGGGCGGCCTGGTCGAGGAGTTCTTGGATTCTGGCGTAGGATTCGGTGCCTTTCCAATGCATGCGGGTGTCGGTCCATCGGTCGGTGGCGTACCACCAGCGCAATAACAGGTCGGCGTCGTTACCGAATACTGACGGGTCCCCCGGGGCCACCACGATGTCCCAATCATTGGAGGTTTCAATGTAGTCGTATAATTTGGCGGATTTTTGGGATTCGAACGTCACGGTGATACCCAGATCGGTGAGGGATTGTTGCATGATGTCGGCGCAGGGTTTCACCCAGTCGTGGCTGGTGGACAGGATTTTGAGTTTCTTCACACCGGTTTCGGCAAACAGCTGGGTGGCCTTGGCCTTATCTAGGGTATACACCGTGGCAGCCTTGTGGTAAGAGTCGTGTTGTTCTTGAACGAAGGAGGTGGCGGCGGTGGCCTGCCCCAGCATGCCGGTTGTAATGATTTTGTCGATGTCGCAGGAATACATCACGCCCTGCCGGTTTTTCACATCCCGCATCGCGGAGCCGTCACCCTGATTAAACATGACAAAGAGCAGGCCAAACCCCTGCACTGATTCCACATCGGCACTGGCCTGCACCTGGTCGATGGAAAGGTAGGGGACGGAGTCGATGGCGTCCACCGCTTTGGTTTCGATCGCGTGAGTGCGGGTAGATGCGTTGGGCAAAATCCGCCACGACATGCGGCTGGCCTGGGCCGGCTTCGGACCGGTATAATGCGGATTCTTTTCGAACACAAGTGCTGATGACGCGGCGCCGTTATCCACCAATTTCCACGGGCCGGTGCCAATGGGGAGCGCATCGAAATCCTTCGGGTTGCGCTCTACCTCAGCTTTGGGCACGATCTTAATGGTCGCCAATCGCTCTTTCAGCAGGTTAAAGGGGTATTTGAGCCGGAAAATGACGGTAGCGGGATCCTTGGCCTCTACGGCGTCAATGACGGAAATGAAGGCGGCGTACTGCGACTCGTTCTCTGGGTCACGAACCCGTTCGAATGAAAATACTACATCGTCGGCGGTCACTGCCCTGCCGGTATGAAACGCGGCCCCCTCACGCAGGCTTACCTCATAGGTGACATCGTCCACATGGTGTGGTTCGTCGGCGGCAAGCGCGGTGTAGACGCTCCGATCCGGGGTGGGGCTAATCTCATAAAGCCCCTCCATGGTGTGCCAATTCGCGGCGATCGTCAGGGCCGATGTGGTGGTCATGGGATCATACCCGCTGGTCCCTAGCTCGTAGGATATGGCGGCGGTGATTTCGTCACGGTTACGGCCGTCGGCGCCTTTGGTAGCAAGAGCGGCCGTTTTTCTATCTATATTGCTACAGGCGCTGAGCGTGGCGGTTATTCCGGCTGCGGCCCCGATAAGTTTGAAAAAACTGCGCCGACTTAGGGTCATAATACGGCCTCCTTGGTTCGATAATTCACAATACACTTGCTTATCGACGCCCACCCATGCGGAAAGAACCCATTGTGGTGATGACCACAATGACATACCCAACCTGGTGAATAAAACTAAACTAAGTTATTAAGCAAAACCGCATCCGAACGATAGGCTAGGTTGTTCGGATGCGGTTTTGTGGGATTGGTGGCCGGCAACGTCTACACGTCGTCAAGCAAAAACATGATTACCGTAACCCCATTTTTGCCGTACACGCTGGCCACGCACCCCACCCCTGGGATGCTTGCACCTTCTGCGCCACCGCGATTTGCTCCTCGCGGGTCGCCTGGTACGCGTAGGGCGCATATTCGCCACCACCATAGGCCAACCACGTTTGGGGCGTGAATTGCAACCCACCATGGAACCCATTGCCGGTATTGATCGCCCAATTCCCAGTGGATTCACACTGCGCCAACTGATCCCACACGGAACCATCCGGCACAGCGGGAACCCTAGAAACCTTTGTACCCCGCGAAATGGTCGCCTTCTTCGCCGGCACCAGCACATTCTGCGACACAATATCATTCGCGGATTCGACCCCGTTCACCTTGGTGATCCGCCGGGTGACTTCCCGCTCACCCGGCGAACCCGCCTCAACCACGGACTCGACCCCCTGCATGACATCGGGGTTATCTACAAAGGTTGGCTCTTCATCATAGGCTTCTTTCATCTGAACGTCATCCACGGTCACCCGATCAATGTTGATCTTCATATTGCCGGACACTGCCGACGTCAATTCCGGGGTGACTCTATCGTGCGGGCTAAGCTCAATCCCGCGGGCAGCCAGCGCATCCTTCACCGTCGCCGCGGCAAGCGACACGTAGCTGGTCTTTCCCCCATCGGTAATAGACACGATCTTCGGGGTGACAACATCAACGCTCATGCCCGACTTCTGCAATTTCGCGTCGACGGGGGCGCTCAACCCCAAGGCTTTAATCGCCGCCCCAATGGAATCAAGCTGTGAAACCATTTCCCCCACGGTCGTGGCATTCGTCTTCACAACCTTCTTCTGGCCGTCGATCACGACCGCCACGTTTTTCACCGTTCGAACCGTGATCTTTTCGTCATTGCTCAATTTAGCGTCGGCGGCCGGCTGCACGATATCACCGTCGACTACCTCAATGCCGGCGGAACGCAATGCCCCGCCCACATCCTGCGACAACGTGGCCAACGTTAACTGTTCGCCGTTGAGATCAATAACAACGTCTTTTTTATTAGCCGCAACCGCCACACCACCAACCACGAGTGTTGCCAAAACACCGCTGGTGGCCAACCGGAGCGGAACCGAACGTGATGAGTTCAAGCGGCCCAATCGAGATTTCTGATGGTGACTCATTTATTCACTTTCAATAACGATAGCTGAGCTACACTGTTCTATAACAATGTTTATAACAATACGGCAACAAATTAAGTTTGTCGAGATTCTATCCGGGAAGCTTCGCCAATATAGGCGTAAAATGTTCCGGTTTTCCCACTATAACTTAAATTTTTCAGGTAAGTTATTCGGAAAAATCTCAGCGACTAGCACAAAAATTACAAGACTTTACTTATTGGAACTCGTATGGCACACCCCGCTCACGGTTTCGCTATCTGGTAAATCCGATGAAAGTTCGCAGCCACTGCCTCCGCCAACTGTGCCACCGGCATGGACCGTGCCGCGGCCACGCATAAAGCGGTGTGTCCTATGAATGCGGGCTCGTTTTTCGCCCCCCGATACGGGACCGGGGTCATAAACGGCGCGTCCGTTTCTATCAGGAGCTGGTCAATCGGCACCATGGCCGCAATCTGCCGTAGCTCCTCGTTATTTTTAAAGGTTACGTTGCCGGCAAAACTAAGCACATAGCCGCGGGCTATCGCCTCTTCCGCTACCGCCGTGGGGGAAGAAAAACAATGCAAAATGGTGTATTTCGGGGTGGGGGCGTCCGCTAACACCCGCAGCAGATCCGCGTCCGCCTCCCGGTTGTGGATCATTAACGCTTTCCCCGCCGCAACCGCCACATCAATGTGGAACCGGAGCGCCTCCTCCTGCACGGCCAAGGGGGCGGTATCGTCCGGCCGGTGGCGAATCCAATAGGTGTCCAGCCCGGTTTCCCCAATGGCCACGCATTTCGGGTGGGCAGCCATCTCACGCAGGCGGGTCCGCGCGGCATCATCTAACTCCTGGGCCTTGGTGGGGTGGATGGCGCAGGCGGCTACCACGTCTGGGTGCGATTCGGCCGCAGCCAGCGCTAATTCGGTCTCTGCGAGGCCATCGCCGACGGTACAGATGCGCTGCACCCCGGCCGCGTGGGCTCGCGTCACAAACTCGGCAACCGTGGCCGCATCCCGCGCACCGCAGGAAGCAAGGTGGGTGTGCGCATCGGTGAGGTGCGCAATATATTCGGCCGGTTCCGGCACTGGGCGGGACTTCTTCGACATAACTCTGAAGTGTACAACCCGCCCCGCAGGAACAGAACTATGCCTTCCCCGATACTGGGGCCCACTTGGGCCCGGTCTCCCCCAATTCTGGATCCAACTTGGCAATGAGTGGCTTTGGTTTCTGCAACGCCGTGCCGGGTTCGACGGGGGTTCGCCGCCAAACCGCCTGTTGGTTGCCGTAGTCCCCCATGATGACTGGGTAGGTGCGACCGGCCTGCGGCACGCCCACCCCCACCACGTCCGCGGGCATGTCGTCGGCCACTTCCACCACCTGGGGGTGGGCGGCCCACACCCCCGTCCGCCCCAGGGTTTCATGCACCTGCTGGGCAATATTCGGAATGTAGGGAGTGAGCAGCGTGTTTGCGTCCGATACTACCTGCAGGGCGACCCACAGCACGGTGGCCAGGCGGTCTTCGAGTACCGCCACATCCTCCGCATCGGTCGCGGAATCCACACCTGCATTCGCCGCCGCCCCGGCCTTGGCGGTTTTTATGGCCTTGGCCAGCTTCCAGGGCTGCATCTCGGCAACATAGGCGTTAGCCTCCCCCACCACGTGCATGGCGTGAGTGATCCCCTGCTTAAACCGGGAGTGCTGCAACGCGTCCCCCACCAAATCAAATGCTTGTTCGGCCAGGTCGAGGATTTTTTGGTCGGCTTCGGTCAGTTCCCCGGGGGTGGGTACCTTCCCGAAGTTGTTGGCGGCCATGGACACGACCCGGTTGACCAGGTTGCCCCACCCGTTGGCGAGCTCGTTATTGATGCGGCGAACGAACTCATCCCAGGTGAAATCGGTGTCTTGGTTTTCCGGGCCGGCAACCGCAATGAAATAGCGGAGGGGGTCCGGGCCAAACTCCTTGAGGAAGTCCTTCACATAGATCACCACACCCTTGGATGAGGAGAACTTGGACCCGGACATGGTGAGGAATTCCGAGGACACCACTTCGGTGGGCAGGTTGAGTTCCCCCAACTGGTGCAGGGTTCCACCCTTGGCACCCTTCCCCTGATAGCCAAGCAGCTCGCCCGGCCAGATTTGGGAGTGGAAGGTGATATTGTCCTTGCCCATGAAGTAGTAGGAGGTGGCGGCCGGGTCGGTCCAGAAATCCCGCCAAGCGTCGGGATTGCCGCTGCGGTGCGCCCATTCGATGGAGGCAGACAGGTAGCCTACGACGGCGTCGAACCACACATAGAGCTTCTTTCCCGGATTATTCTCCCAGCCTTCCACGGGAATGGGAATGCCCCAGTCGATGTCGCGGCTCATGGCGCGGGGACGAATATCAGACAGCAGGTTGAGGGAGAATTTGAGAACGTTGGGCCGCCAATCGTTCCGGGTCTGCAACCATGCGGTGAGTTCCTCGGCGAGCGCGGGCAGGTCGAGAAGGAAATGCTCGGTTTCTACAAACTTTGGGGTTTCCCCATTGATTTTAGAGACCGGGTTAATGAGATCCGCCGGGTCGAGTTGGTTGCCGCAGTTGTCGCACTGGTCGCCGCGGGCACTGGGATAGTCGCAGATGGGGCAGGTGCCTTCGATGAAACGATCGGGCAGGG
>CAJZGD010000094.1 GCA_915275065.1 uncultured Corynebacterium sp.
CCGCGGCTTACCACAGGCATGTGGTGGGTGTGATGGCCGCTGCTGGGTCGCTCGGGTGTGGTTGCCGCGTTTTCATGCCGCTCCCCCGCTGATTGTGCAGTAAAACACCCATTAATCAGATTAGCTGCCTGTTAGTTGACGGTATTATTTAAGGTGTTTTGTTCAGCATCCGTTGTGAGGGAGCAGTCTCGTGGCTAAGCATTTCGAATTTACTGGTGATGAGCGCGTGTTTGAGGGGGTGACGGTGCACCGAATTCGCGCGCTTGTTGATCTGCCGGAGCTTAATGTTGTAGCTGGTGATGTTGGGGGCTGGGTGGAGTCGGAGGATAATCTGGCCGAGTCTGCCTGGGTCATGGATGAGGCTGTGGTGTATCAGGATGCGCGGGTCATGGATTCTGCGGTGGTTTCGGGCAGTGCGGTAGTTTCGGGGCAGGCCAAGGTGTCCGGTTCGGTGATGGTGACCGATAATGCCCAGGTGACAGATGGAGCGAAGGTTTCGGGCAGTGCGGTAGTTTCGGGGCAGTCGCAGGTGCGGGGGAAGGCGAAGGTGAATGGTTCGGTGACGATCACGGATAACGCGCAGGTGCGTGATGATGTGGAGATTAGCGGCAAGGTGAAGTTTTTGGGGAATGCGCAGGTGTTTGGTTCGGCGTTGATTTCGGGTTCGTGTCGTATTGAGGATGATGCGCAGGTGTTTGAGCATGCGGAGTTGTATGGCCGGGTGCGGGTAAAGGATCGGGCGCAGGTGCACGGGAGTGCGGTGGTGTATGGCAAGGTGAAGATTAAGGGGAAGTCGAACGTGCACTGATTTGTTGCTTGTCGACGCCCTCTTGGGTGGGGTTAGGTCAGGTCGCCGTCGATGTAGCGTTGGAGGGTGGGGCCTACCGTTTTGACGAGGGTTTCGGTATCGAGGCTGGCTATGGGTTCCATGCCGATGAGGTATCGGGTGGTGGCCACACCGGAGATTTGGCTGATGAGGAGGGCGATGCGGGTTTCCCGGTGGGGGTCGTCTGGGTCCAGGATGTACTCTGAGAGCGGCAGGATGGCGTCGGAGATGATGGACCAGGTGGCGGTGGCGTTGCTGGCGATGGCGTGCCGGAGGGCGGCGAGGTAGGATTGGCCCGCCGGCGAGGTCCAGAGGATTTCAGCGTAGCGGATGATGCTTTCCCCTAGTTGTTCCCGGGGGGTGGTGGTGAGCATGGTGGTTACTTCGTCCATGTTGATGGTGTAGGTAACAACGGCGTAGAAGAGTTTTTCTTTGCCTCCGAAGTAGTGGTTGATGAGTGCCGCGTCCACGCCGGCGGCGGCAGCTATTTTTCTGACGCTTACTCGGTCGTAGGCGGCGGCGGCGAAGAGTTCCCGCGCAGCTCGGATGATTCGGGCCCGGGTTTGGTCGCCTTTGCTTGTTTTCGCCATACCCCAAGTATTACTTGGTGGTCCGCCGCATCGTCAATGAGGACACGTATAGGGCCGCAATGATGAGGATGATGAGCCCGCCGATGTGGCGCCACGCGCTGGCGTCGAGGGTGTCGGTGGTGGTAATGGTGCGGACTACTTCGACTGCCCAGGTCATGGGGAGGATTCGGGCGATGGTTTCGAGGATGTTGGGCATCATTTCGAGGGGGATGAAGAGGCCGCAGAGCAGGAGTTGGGGGGCGATGAAGACGGGCATGAATTGGACGGCCTGGAATTCGGAGCGGGCGAGGGCGCTGGCGAAGAGGCCAAGGGATACGCCGAGGAAGGCGTCGAGAAGCGCGATCACCAGCAGCATGGGCCAGGGGCCGGCAATGTCAACGTTGAAGGGGCCGAGCACCATGAGGCAGAGGATGCTGGCTTGGATGAGCCCGAGCACGCCGAAGACGATGGCGTAGGACACCATGAGGTTGATGGTGTTGATGGGGGTGGTGAGGATGCGTTCGAGGGTGCCGGTGGTGCGTTCGCGGAGCATGGCAACTGAGGTGATGAGGAACATCATGGTCAGTGGCAGTATGGCGAGCATGGTGGGGCCGATGCGGTCGAAGGGGGATGCTGGTACTTCGTGGAATTCGTAGTAGAGCAGGCTCAGTAGGACGACCGGGACGATGAGGATGAGGGCGATGGTGCGTTTGTCTGCTTTGAGTTGTTGGGCGATTCGGATGGTGGTGGCGAAATATTTCATGATGACCCCAGTTATGAATTGTTCGCAATGTAAGCGAGGAAGGCGGCTTCCGGGTTGGTGGTGTGGGTTTCTTGTTGGATTGTGTCGATGGGTGCGTGGGCGAGGATGCGGCCGCGGCGCATGAGGATCACGTTGTCGCAGTGGTTGGCTTCGTCGAGGACGTGGCTGGAGACCATGATGGTGATGCCGGTGTCGGCGAGTTGGCGGAATACTTCCCATAGGGATTTGCGGGTGACGGGGTCGAGGCCGACGGTGGGTTCGTCGAGGATGAGTACTTGTGGGTGGGCGACGAGGGCGCAGGCGAGGCTCACGCGGCTGGCTTGGCCGCCGGATAGGTTTTCTACCAGGGTGGTGCGGTAGTCGGCAAGGCCCACGGTTTCGAGCACGTTGTCGTAGTCGGTGGCGCCGTAGAGTCGGGCGAAGTAGGTGATGTTGGCCATGACGGTGAGGTCACGGTAGATGCTGAGGTTTTGGGTGGCGTAGGCGACGGTGGTGCGTAGTTGTGCGCTACCGGCGGGTTGCCCCAGGATGGTGATGGTGCCGCTGGTGATGCGTTGACTGCCCACGATGGCGCGGATGAGGGTGGTTTTGCCGCACCCGGAAGGGCCGAGCAGCCCGGTAATGCTGCCTTTGTCGAGGGTGAAGGTAAGTCCGTGAAGGATGTGGTTTTTAGCGCGGGTGATATGGAGGTCGGTGACTTCCACCGCGGCGGTGGTTCGTGCACTCATACCACCACCATAATTCAACAAGTGTTGAATTTGCAAGGGTCGTAAATAAAATAACATGGTGATAGGAAAGAAGTCACCATGTCACTCAGCATTCTTGCCTAGATTTCTAAGTCGAAATCATCAGCAAGCTCTAGGTTAAGTCCCGAATCTATTCGCTGCTTCACTGCTCGAAGCCGGGCAATGTCCAATAAGGTATGAGAAGTTCCCCGTTTCCAGTATCCAAAGATTCGCAACGCCGACCGAGCAACTCCGCATTCTGCCTTGCAGTAATTTCGCAGCATGCGCATCTGATCTCGTTCCCCCGCCGCCCACACAGTCGTAGTCGAAGTAATATTTAACTCCCGGCAAGCGTCTACTACATCCTTTGATGTTTCCAGATACACCATATCCGCCAATCCATGACAATCCGCTAAATAGGTTCGGGCATCTTCCATCGGGGCAGTGATCACCACGGTTGGCGGGATTGGCATTGGCTGATTCTTCATGATGTTTCGCACTGCGGGCAGCGCCGAAGCATCGGCAAACATATAATTCTTTACCCCAGGTTGAAGAATTTGATGTTGACGAGGTCCCTTCACCACCATGCGGTCCCCCGGCTGAGCACTGGCTAACCATCGCATCATGGGAGAGTCAGCATCATGACGAACCGCATCAATAGTAATGTCATAACCATCGCCCATCTCAGCCACCGTATACACCCGGGAAGAGGTGTCCATATCAGAAATAGCGTCATTACCGATGGGGACCTCTAACCGCAAGGTAGTATTAGGCTTCCGCCACGCATCCGCATGACGAAACCCCTCCAATTGCCCTCGAATTCGCATAAAGGTCGAGCTCAGCACCTGGATGGTATCAACAACCAATTCCCCCTCCTCCAGACCAGTGACATGCTCGGGCCGGTCAAGCACCTGAGCCATACGAGTAAATTCTGTGGCAGACATTTTTTGCGAATCACCCATAATATTCAATCCTTTCCATGATTCACGAAATATTCTACTTTTGTTAGACACTATAACAAAAATGGCTGCGGCATGGCACTAAGTTCTATGTCACAATCGAATCATGTCCCCAAAACCACACGGCAGACCCCGCAGCATCACCATAGACAGCATTCTAGAAGCCGGACGCATCATCACTCTTGATCGCCTGACCATTCGCGGCCTGGCCGAGCAATTAAACGTCAGTGAAATGTCCATTTACCGGCATGTCCATAATCTACACACCGCGAAATCTCTAGTTGCCCAACACATTATTGCCCAAGAATCCCTCCCCAGTCCCCACTACCCCAATCCCGAAGATTCCCTTATTGACATGTCCTGCGCCCTCCGGCGCTTTGTGCTTAATAATCCCGGAATTGGCATATTCCTCACCCAATTAACCCCTCAACACACAATAGCATTGCAGGCAATTGAAAAAACTCAGGCTGATTATGCCGCCGCATATGGATGGCAACCACATCATGCCAGTATTATCCTATCAGTCGTCGCTGAACACGCCGTGGCCCTCACTCACCTGAATCCGCTCAGCCACCAGGAAACCGGCCTAGCCCATCACAGTGAACTCCCAACCAACATCCCCACCATTATTTCGGGCGCCCGTAGCACAGAAACCTGGAGTTCTCATGATTATTTCATCTGGTCTATGCGGGCCACCATCCGCGGTGCACTTGACCTACTTGGGCTACTATAGACGTCGAAAAGCACACTAACTATATTTCTGTTTAATCGCCTCCTCCACATCGGGGGGCAGCACATCACGAATATCGCCGCCGTATTTAATGACCTCTTTACACAGCGTGGACGACACGTGGCCGTATTTCGGATTGGTCATGAAAAACATGGTGTCCACCCCCGACAGGTTGCGATTCATCTGCGCCATCGGCACCTCATACTCATAGTCCAGCGCCGACCGCAGCCCCTTGACGATCACCCCAATATCATGCTTGGTGGTGTAATCCACCAGCAGGCCACCCCACCAATCCACCGTCACATTGGGCAAATCGGCCACCGCTTTTTCCGCCAATTCCACCCGCTCGGAAATGCTAAACAGCCCGGATGGCTTATTCGGATTCCCCGTCACCAACACCACCATCTCATCAAACTGACGCGCTGCCCGGCGGAAAATATCGACATGCCCCATCGTGATCGGATCGAACGACCCCGGGCACACGGCACGATGAATCATCGGTTACTCCTCTCCCCCATCATCAGCCGAAAACACCGCCATGTCCATGCGCGCAATACCAAACGTGCGCTTTTTCAGCTTCTGCGGCGTCGGCGTATACCCAGCCGGCCACTCGGTGTGCGGCGAATCCCGATGCCGCTCCACCACCACCGCGGCCCCATCGACCAGCAACGGCCGCAATGCCTCAAGCATCTCCACCACCGTCTCCGGGGCCAGATCGTAAGGCGGATCCGCCAACACCATATCGAAATGCTTCCGGGGCGCCTGCGCCACATACGCCGACGCCGCCATCTGCATCACCTGCACATTCGGGTGCCCCACCACCTCGGCGTTCCGCCGAATCACCGCACACGTGTGCGGATCCGACTCCACCAGCACCACCTCGGCAGCCCCCCGGGAGGCCGCCTCTAACCCCAACGCCCCCGAACCAGCGAACAAATCCAACACCACAGCGTCCTGAAACCCAAACCGCACCTGCAGCGACGAAAACAGCCCCTCCTTCGCCCGATCCGACGTCGGGCGGGTCCCCTCCGACGGCACCTGCAGCTTCCTGCCCCGGGCCTCACCGGAAATAATGCGCGTCATCCCCATTTACTTCCCCTCCCCCACCAGCGTCGCCGGTTCCGAACTATCCGCAAGCTCCACCAAAGGTTGGCCGCCCACCACATCGCCGAAATCGGCGACACTCAACTCCGCCACCACGCCCGGCCCCGGCGCGATCACGGCAGCTTCGAGTTTGGTGGCTTCGACGCTTGCGAGTTTTTGTCCGGTGGTAATAACGTCACCGGCTGCGACATGGTAGTGCACAATGCCGGCGAAGGGGGCATAGATTTTCATGGGGACTACCCTAGCAAACCGGTGGTGGGGTTTCGGTAATGGGTTAGGATTTGTCCAGGTAGTCTTGGGTGATGTCGTCGATGCCTGCGATGAGTTGGCGGGCCAGGTCAAGGTTGTGGGCGACAATGTTTTTGGCATCGCGGTTGGCTCGGTTGATGAGGCCTATGTCGCGGGCGAGGTTGAGGAAGGCGATTTTGCGGTTGGTGCCGGATTGGCTGGTGCCTAATACGTCGCCTTCGTGGCGTTGGATGAGGTCGATGTCGGCGACTTGGAAGCCGTCGGTGGTGGCGGCCATTTGCCATATGCGTTTGTCGGCGGGGGTGTCGCGTTCGGCGGTGTGGTGGAAGAAGCAGATGGAGTCATATCCGCCACGTCCGACGCGGCCGCGGAGTTGGTGGAGTTGGGAGACGCCGAGGTTTTCGGATTCGCGGATCATGATGATGGTGGCGTTGGGGACGTCGATGCCGACTTCGATGACGGTGGTGGCTATGAGAATGTCAAGGTCGCCGTTGGCGAATTGGCGCATGACGGTGTCTTTGTCGGCGTCTTTGAGTTGGCCGTGGAGGAGGCCAATGCGGTAGTTTTTGAATTCGGTTTCGCTGAGGTGTTGGTGGGTTTCGAGTACGCCGCCGGGGCCGTTGATGCGGGGGCAGACGATGTAGATTTGGTGGCCTTGGTGGATGTGTTCGCGCATGACTTCGTAGGCGCGGGTGGTGTATTTGGGGAGGTATTCGGGGACGACGTAGCTTTTGATGGGTCGGCGGCCGCCGGGGAGTTCGCTGAGGGTGGAGTGGTTGAGGTCGCCGAAGAAGGTCATGGCGATGGTGCGGGGTATGGGGGTGGCGGTCATGACGAGGAGGTGGGGGGTGGTGTGGTTTTTGCCTTTGGTGCGGAGACTATCGCGTTGTTCGACGCCGAAGCGGTGTTGTTCGTCGATGATGACGAGTCCGAGGTCGAAGAATTCGACGGTGTCTTGGATGAGGGCGTGGGTGCCGATGATGATGTTGGCGTCGCCGGAGATGATGGCAAGGAGGGCGTGGTTTTTTTGGGTGGGGGTCATGTCGCCGGTGAGGGTGGTGATGGTGAGGTTGATGCCGGCGTTGGTGAGGAGTTCGGTGAGGCTGTGTCCGTGTTGGTGGGCGAGGACGGAGGTGGGGGCGAGGAGGGCGCATTGTTTGCCGTTTTCGACGGCTTGGAGCATGGCTATGAGGGCGATGATGGTTTTGCCGGAGCCGACTTCGCCTTGGAGGAGGCGTTGCATGGGGTGGGGGGAGTTGAGGTCGGTGGCGATGGTGTTGATGATGGTTTGTTGGCCGGTGGTGAGGGTGTAGGGGAGGTTATTGATGAGGGTTTCGCGGTGGTGGGGGGCACCTGTGGGGTTGGGGCTTAGTGGGGTGGCGTGGCGGGTGGTGGTGTCGTGGCGACGGATTTCCATGACGAGGGCGAGGGCGAGGGCTTCGTTGTAGGCGAGGCGGTGGCGGTAGGTGTAGGCGTTGGTGCCGTCTTGGTGGATGCCGCGGAGTGCGCGGTCGAAGGTGGGGAGGTCGGGGGGTGTGAAGGGGCCGAGGGGGTCGGGTATGGGGTTGGTGCGGCTAAGGATGTGGTGGATGGCGCCGAGGATGCGCCAGGTGGTGATGCGTTGGCGGGCTGGGTAGATGGGGATGGCGGGTAGGCTGGTGAGGAAGTTGCTGATGTCGGTGTCGTTGCCGTAGGCGGTGAGTTGTTTGAGGGCGCCGGTGCTGGTTGGGTGGGGGGTGTTGAGGAGGAGGAAGTCGGGGTGTTGGAGTTGGGGGGTGCCGCGGTAGGTTTTGATTTTTCCGGTGAAGATGGCAGTGGTGCCGCGGGTGAGGGTGCGTTCGCACCAGGAGGCTTGGTGGGGTTTGGTGTGGAAGAAGGTGGCTTTGATGAGTTCGTTGGTGGTGTGGATGGTGATGGTGTAGATGATGGTGGTTTTTTTGGTGTAGATGGTGCTAGTGTGAACGATTTCGCCGATGCAGGTTACTATGTCGCCGTCGTTTGCTTGGTTGAGGAAGGGGGTGTCGTTGTGGGTGGCGTAAGTGCGGGGGTAGTGGGTGAGGAGTTCTTTGGCGGTGGTGTAGCCGAGGGTGGTGCGAATAGTTTTGGCTTCTTTTTCGGGGAGGAGGTCTGTGAGTTTGCGGTTGTCTTCCCAGTTGAGCATGGTTATTCGACTCCGATTTCGGCGAGGGATCCGAGGTTTTGGGTGCGGTAGGTGATGATTTCTACGCCGTGGAATTTGGGTAGGTCGCTGGCGGAGAATTCGGGGGCGGTTTCGTCGATGAGGATGGTGACGCGGCGGGTGGTGGGGTCGATGAGGGTGGTGAGGGTGTGAGCTATTGCTTGGTGGAGTGTGGTGGTGGTGCAGAGGGTGGTGGGGTGGCGGTTTTTGTCGTTGGTGATGGCGTGGATTTCGGTGGTGGTGGGGTCGGTGATGATTCGGGCGGTGCGGGTGGCTTGGGCGGCTTCGCCCATGGTGTAGGCGTCGACGGCGAGGGGTTGGGTGTTGTTGCAGGCGGCGAGGGCGGCGAGTCCGCGGATGATGGTGCCGGTGGGGACGATGGTGAGTGCTTGTTCGAAGGCGTGGCTGGAGCGTTCGATGCTGGCGAGTTGGTGGGTGGTGAGCATGCCGTTGGGCAGGAGGATGATTTCGGTGGCGCCGCTGGCGCGGGCGGCTGCGGCGATGTCGAGGACGATGTCGTCGCCGGGGTTGATGGTGAGTGCTCCGGCGGATTGGTAGAGGTGGGTGATGAGTCCGGTGGGGGTGAGTGCGAGGATGATGCGGTGGCTGGTGGTGGTGGCTTCGGGGAGGGCTTCGATGTGGAGGTTGGTGATTTTTCCGAGTTGGTGGGCGGTTTCGATGACGGTTCCGGCTTGGTGGGTGTGGATGTGGACGCTGGCGGAGTGGGGGCTGATGGGGGCGATGATGAAGCTGTCACCGAGGGGTTGGAGTTGGTCGCGGACGTGGTTGAGGTCGGCGTTTTGGATGAAGAACATGACTTCGAGGTAGTCGACGCGGGGGCGGGTGGTTTCGGTGGGGACGGTGGGATTGGGGGTGTCGGTGTGGGGTTTTTGCCGGGTGTGGGTGGTGGTTGTGGGTGGGGTGTCGATGGTGGGTGGTTGGTGGTTCCAGAGCCGGGCGAGTTGGGTGGGTTGGCCGAAGGGGCTGCGGGGTTTGGGTGGGGTTTTTCCCTGTTGTGGCTGCGGGGTTTGGGTGGGGTTGGTGTTGGTGGGGGCGGTGATGCGGGTGGCGCCGAGGAGTTGGGTGAACATGTCGATGCTTCCGGGGGCCGCCGTCCCCACCACTTTAATCGAAAGTGGTTTCGGTTTTGGTGGTTGGAAGCTGGGGTTGGTGCTGGTTTCTATGGTGCCGCCGCTTACTTCGTCGAGCATGGTTTCGAGGAGGAGGACGAGGCCTTGGGCGCCGGCGTCGACGACTCCGGCGTCGCGGAGGACGGCGAGTTGGGAGGGGGTGTTGGCCAGGGCGATGGCCGCGGCGG
>CAJZGD010000095.1 GCA_915275065.1 uncultured Corynebacterium sp.
AGGCTCGGGAAGCCGGCACCGAGGTAGTGCTTATCGACGCCCGAAGCGAGCAAGACCCCAATCCCAATCCGGTGGAACATCCCGCCATCATTGCGAACGCTATCGCCGCCTTGGAGTCTCGACCCAGCAAGCTGACGCTGCGGCTTTTGCCGCCTGGCCGAAGCCGCTACGCCACCCTAGTGTATTACTGATCCGCTAGAGAGGGATGCGTCCGGGTCGGGGATGACAACTGTGGTTTCGGCCCGGCCGGTTTCTGGGGCGACAAGGGTTGCTTCCACGTCTTGGTCTTCGGAACCATTACCACACATGAAGATGATCGTCAGCGGATATCCGGGTGGCATGGTGAAGGCAAGCACCCCCTTGGGGCTGGTGTATTTTGCCACATCGGTTTGAATCGCGTCTTTTTCTTGGTATAGGCATCGTCGGCCATGACCGTATTGGTCGACTACCGTGAACACGATGTTTGCGTTGGGGTCAATGGGGTCGCTGCCGCCGCCGAAGATGCTACTGATGATTGCTATGATTGCCGAAAGCAACAGGGATACGATCCCTAAACCGGATAGGGCGTAGTGGCGGAAGCTCCGCAGGGTAGGGGCGATGGGAGGCATGGCATCTCCTGGAGCATATGTACTGGAAGGGCTATAATTTTCAGTGTAATCACAGTAGCTATATAGCTTCTCCACAGTGCCCTAATTTTCATGGTCACCTAAATGACCCCCGCTATGACAATCATCCTTGGCGGACCATGGCGGCATTATGAATCGGGTTACATATCCAATAACTTGGGGATATTATGCACCTGTAGTCGCATTTTAAAGGTATACAATCGTAGATCATGGAAAGTTCGGTTCTCGCTCGTGTGGCCCAGCCCGCGCCCAAGATCCGTCAGTATTCGGATTTGGCGGCCCGTACCCCACCCCGACTTGCCGAACTCACGCTCATCCGGTGCATTACGCTCGTGTGTTTTTTTGCCTATCTTGGGTATTTGACGCTGAAGTGGGAAATACTGCGAGAGTATCTTGCAAAAGATTTTATTTTTCCGGTGTGGACCACGGTCTCCATATGGTTATTCGTCATCACACTTGCGGGTTTGGTGGTTGCCGCAATTATTAATACTCGGATGGGTTATGTTGTTGCCCTGACCGGCTCGGCCGTGGCCTACAGTCAGTTTCCGCTGATTCAAATGATGGAGCTATTCGACCGGGGAAATTCCCCGGTGGGAAATCTGCACTTGGCGGACTTCGGCGGCATCCCAACCTGCCTATTGGTGACGGTTTTTCCCAATGTGTATTGCTATATTTTCTGCCTGCTCAGCACCTGCATGATGGTGGCCTTGTCGGACGGCTATTTACCATTTTGGCATTACGACGATTTCAATGGCGCCTTCTATTCCACCTTGATCTGCGGCCCAGCTCTATTCATTGCATACAATGGGATTCGGGTCTGCCGTGCGGCGGACCAAGCGGTGTTTCAGGAGTATCAGGCCACCACCACGGTATTGCGGTCGCGCTATCTGTCCGAGTTGGAGGCCTATTTCATCCATCACATTAACGACAAGGTGCTCTCGACCCTGAATGCGGCCGCCGCCGGACTCATCCCCATCAGCGATGTTGCCAAGGCGGATATCACGAATGATACGAATGTTGGCACCATACCGGTGGAGAATTTTATTGCCTCATTGCAGGATTCCGTCGACGAGTCCACCCGGGTCATCATTGATAGAACCGCCGACGCATCCACGCCGTTGCCGCTGAAAACAGCTATTTCCCTGGTTGATGCCATTGGCGAGGCGCACCACAATTCGGTGCATTATGCCCCAAATGCTCATCGTGAGCTGATGATCAATTGGGATGGCACCCTCATGTCTGTGGTATTTCGGGATACCGGGCCGGGGTTTCACGTCGATAAGGCGTCGCGGAAACACACGGGTGTGAACATCATTATGACGGACCGCCCGCAAATCTATGATGGGGTGACGGTCAATCTCACATCCAGCCCACGGCAGGGCACTCACTATGAGATCACATGGGTGATGGACCATTCTGCCAGGTCACCGGGTGTTGCCGATAAGCAGGACACGTATGTCCCATCCGATGCGGAGTTATTGGGGATCAATAAGCTGTTTCGGATGCGGTGGGTGATAGTCATGCTTGCTGCGTTTGCGTTTGACACCATACAGTACGATCACACTGGTCAGTGGCATATTTTGCTTGCCGGCACCGGGTTTTTGGCAGGGGGGTTGTGGGCGCTCACGGATAGCTCGCAGGTGCAGTTGCCATGGCGTAATACCATCATTTTGGTTGCGTGCGTTAGTGCCCTTATATTTGTGGGCCAGTTGTCGCATTATCCCCGCCCCATACGAGACCAGCATTTCAGTTGGTATTTATCGTATGCCCTGTTGGTGGCCATGTATTTGGCGTTGCGGCTGCGGCCGGGGGTGGCGTGGTCGATGTGGCTGGGGTTTGCGGCAATAACCTATGTGGTGGATTCGTTGTTGGGGTTCTATTTGGTGGCACCGGCAAGCATGTTTTTGCGGTGCATTCCGTTGCTTATTCCGGCGACGCTGGTGCCGCTGCAGGCAAAGTGGGTGGTGCGGTTGCTGCCTGCGCTCCGGCGGGTGAACCGCAATGAGCATTTGCAGTGGGAAACGGCGTTGGCGCAGCAGCAGTATACGGCAGAGATGACCGAGTGGCTGCGCTCCTTGCTTCAGCTTGTCGACGATCCGACGACGGCGAAGCTCATGGAGGTGCGGATTCGTGACGCCATCCGATCCCCCTTGTTGGACGTCCCGGAGCTCACGATGGCGGTGTGGCGGGCCCGGGCGTCGGGCACCCAGGTTACGCTTATCGACAGTCGTAGCCCCACCGACCCCGACCCCGAGGAACACCAGCGCATCATTGCCGACGCGGTGGTGAAGCTGGCGGAAGGCCCGAGTACGGCCACGATCCGGCTGCTGCCGGCGGGCCGAGACCGGTATGCCACGCTTGTGGCGCGGTGACAGCACCTAGCTGCTGAATGAGGCTGATGGGGAGTTCGGATCAGGGATTACTACTTCTTGCAGGATTTTTCCGTCACCTTGTGGGGCGATGGCGCTCGCTTCCACAACCTGGGTACCTGGCTCCGACGGTTTGCAATCAAAAATCCAGGTCACTGTGGAACCGGGTTCTGCTTTCACACCGTACGTTCCTAGCTGTGAGGTGCGCACTATGTTATCGGTGTGAAGAGCACCAGTTGGCTTAACATGGCAAAGGCGCGGGAGTCCACGCTGGTCCACGACCTTGAATACGACGTTGGCATCCTTGCTACTGTCATCAAGTAATGATGATTGCGTGTTTGCCGATGGTGCGTTGGGGTTGGGGATCACGACTTTTTGCTCTAATACACCGGTCTCTGGGGCGACGACGGATACTTCCACGGTATCTAAGACACCATCCTTGGCCTGATTACAGCTGAATATCGCTGTCACCGTTTGGCCAGGTTTTGCTTTGATGGGATAGGTTCCATCGTGATTGTTATACCTGGCTTTATCATCATGTGGACTTGTTGTGGGAATCAGCAAACAAACACGTGGCATCCCGTGCTGGTCCACAACCTTGAAAATGACATTGGCATCCGCGTTGTCGTTCTCCGAGGAGGAGCCGCCCAAGCCCAACCCACCGGCAACCGCAATGAGCGCTGACACCAGCAGGGATACAATCCCCAACGCCGGCAGAGCGTATTGTTGCAAGCTCCGCCAATCAAAATGAACAGGCATGATTGAAGTTATCCTTCCTAAAAATAATGCCGATAACTGCCTGAGTGAAAACAGTGCTATTGGCCACATAAAAACCTTAATAACATTAAGATTTTCTTTGCATTAACCACAGACTATCGCATAGAGCTGTGGCCATAACATAGAGCATAGCCCTACTCTCCTCCAGGTAACAGCCCATATTTTTATGGGCTTCCACCCTAAGATATCTTGTTGTATATTCTCAGCTTAGGGTTGCCGTAAAAGCCGAAATGGCATGTGAACCCGACTATCATTCCCTGCCCCAGAAGATTAGGGCCCTGATTAGGGTTCCTAGCTTGGGGAGACCCAATAGAATCTCAAGAATGAAGGATTCGGATTTGGTTCAACTCGCACGCCCAGCACCGCGAAGTCACCATTACTCCGATTCCTTGATTCCCCAGCAACCACGAATCACCGAGTTAAAGCTAATCCGCTACATCACTATTATCTGCTTCGTTTCTTATTGCGGATATTTGGCGATGAAGTCGCACTTAATTTATTCATGCCTCTCCGCCAATGACAGTTACGGCGGATGGATCATGGTTGCCATGGTCATGTTTGTCGGATCGCTGGTGCTCTTGGCGATTGCCATCATGATGAATAAGCGGGGGCTGTATCTTCTTGCCCTACCGGGCTCAGCCCTGGCGTATGCCCAGTTCCCGATGATTCAGATAACGCAATTGGCCCATTATGGGCATTCGGCGATTGGGGACATGCTATTGGGTGATTTCGTGGGGATTCCAGCGTGTTTGCTCATGATGCTATTTCCAAACTGGTGGTGGTTTGCCACCATGCTGATAACCACCTCGCTGGTTGTGACATTGCACGATAATCAGCTGCCGTTTTGGCACATGAGTGATTTTGACGCGGCCCTGTATTCCACCCTGATTTCCGGGCCGGTGTTGTTCATGGTGTATAGCGGGATCCACACGAGTCGGCAGACCGATGCGGCAATTTTTCAGAATTATCAGGCCAACTTGACGTTCTTGCGGTCACAATCGTTTTCCGAGTTGGAGAACTATTTTACTAGCCGTATCCACGACAAGGTTTTGCCCACATTGAATTCCACCGCGGCAGGGCTGACGCCTGTCACCGATGTGCCGAGCATCAATATCATGGATGTGACGCAGGCGGACACCATGTCATTAGGGAATTTTATTACTACGCTGCGGGATTCCGTGGCCGAATCTACCAAGATCACCATTCATGCCGTTGCCGATCTCACCATGCCGTTGCCGTTCAAGACCGCCATATCCCTTATTGATGCGGTGGCTGAGGCATCCCATAATTCAGTGCAGCACGCCCCACAGGCCACGCGGGAACTCGCCATTAGTTGGAACGGCACCGTGATCAATGTGGTGTTTCAAGATTCGGGCCCGGGGTTTCGCGTTGATAAAGTCTCGCATAATCATGCGGGTGTGAAGATCACCATGCTCAAGCGGCCCCAAATCTACAATGGGGTGTCCGTAAGCCTCACGTCCGGCCCGAAACAGGGCACCCGATATGAGATTTCTTGGACTGTGACGGATACCGTGGCAGAGCCCGAAGAGCCGGAAGAACAGCAAGACATGCTTTTATACCAGGTGCGGAAGCTGGGATTTGATCGGCTGTTTCGCCCCTGGGTGGCGGCATATGCGCTTGCCATCTTCACTTTCGATGTGATTCCTTACGACCATACGGGGCATTGGCATGTGCTGATTATCAGCATGGTGCTGGTGGGAGCTGCATTATGGTCGCTTACGGACCGGTCGCAGTTGCGACTGCCGTGGCGGAACACCATTATTTTGATTGCGTGCGTTAGTGCTCTCATGACGATTGGGCAGTTGTCGCATCATCCGCAGCCGCCGGAGCTGCAACGCTATGGCTGGTTTGTCTCCTATTCGGTGGTATTGACCATGTATTTGGCGTTACGGCTGCGGCCAGGGATGGCGTGGGCAATGTGGGCGGGGTTCGCGGTGATGACGTATGTCGCCGAGTCGTGGCTGAAGATGGACCTTTTGGCGTCGGCAAGCTCGATTATTGCGTGCATACCGCTGCTTATTCCGGCGACGATTGTGCCGCTCCAGCTCAATTGGGTGGTCAAATCGCTGCCTACGCTCCAGCGGGTGGACAGCAACGAATATTTGGAGCCGGACCTGCAACGCTACACGTCAGAAATGACGAAGTGGTTACACTCACTGCTCCAGCTTGTCGACGACCCCACGGCGGCAAAGCTCATGGAACTGCGGCTGCGCGACGCCATCCGGTCCCCACTGCTGGATGTCCCGGAGCTCACGGCGGCGGTATGGCGAGCCCGGGCGGCCGGCAGCCGGGTCACACTTATCGACGACCGGAGCCCCACCTGCGCCGATCCCAAAGAACACAGCGAAATCATCACCAATACCACCGAAGCCTTGGCGAAAAGCCCCCACACATTAACATTGCGGCTGCTGCCCGCGGGGCGGGACCGATACGCCTCACTACGCTGGAATTAGGGATCAGTGGGGCACCGCAGGATACCACTCTTAATCCCCTCCCGAACCAAGAGGACTCTCCCCTCGGGAGTGCTGCCTGCCTTGGCGAAGCTGTCGCGGATTCGATTAATGTAATCCCGAACCGTGTTGGGGGAAATGCCCATTTTTTTGGCGATCATTTTGTCGGTTTCCCCAGCGGCCATGAGTTCCAGTACGGTTTTTTGTTGATCCGATAGTTTTACATTGAGGAGCTTGTAATTGCTGTCGATGACGGATGCCCATTCGGCGTCGGAGAAGGTATTCCCAGCAGCAACGAGCCGAATGGCGGATAAGAGTTCGTCCATGGATCGGCTTTTTTCAAAGAGTCCGTGCGCCCCGGCGCCGAGAACGCTTCGGAATCGGAAGGGAGATTCCAGGGAGGAGTAGATGAGAACCTTGAAGCCGAGCTTTATAAGAGCAATGGTGTTGTCGTAGGGGTCTGAGGAGTCTGCGAGTCGTAAATCCAGGAGGACCACATCCACCGAGTAGATCACTGCCTTCCGGGAGGGACCGTACACGTCTTCGTAAAACTCTGAGAGGGTGGCATACCCGTTATAGAATTCCATGTCGCTGGTCTGGTTGACCGCGGTTTTTACCCCCAATATAGTTGATGGGTGGTCATCAATCATTGCTACTTTTATAGTTCTCATGAACTCACCATATCGAAATCAGTACTGGATAAATAGGGTTCTTGACCAGAAGACCCCAGAAAAAAGGGCACCATTTTTGTGTCCATGAGCAGGTGTTTAGTTCCGCGGATCGGATGGCCCGGGCAAAATACCGCTGTACATGCCTTGTTTGATCAGTTCTCCTCTCCCTTCGGTCTCACACCCCGCCTGCGCGAATTTAGTGCGAATACGGTTGACATAGTCGTTGACTGTGCTTTGCCGAATGTTGAGCATTTCGGCGATAGCTCTGTCGGTTTCCCCGGAGGCAATGAGTTCTAGGACCTCTTGTTGCCGTGGGGATAGATCCACTCCTAGCGCCTGGTAATTACTATCAATGATGGATGCCCATTCAGTCGTTGCATGTGTATTGCCAGTACTCACAATTCTGATGGCGTCTAATAGTTCTTCGGTGCTTCTGTTCTTTTCGAATACTCCGTGAACACCGGCACGTAGTACGTCCCGAATGAGATAGGGAGATTCTAATGATGAATAAACCAATACCTTTAATTTTTTGTCGATGAGGGCTTTGGCATTGTCGTAGGGCATGGATAGATCTGCCAGGCGCAAGTCTAAGAGGACCACATCTACCTTGTGGAGGGAAATACCGGCTCGAACAAACCGAGCATAGTCAAAAAAGGCCGCCACGGTGGGGAAGCCTTTGACGAATTCTATGTCCTTCGCGTGCTCAAGCATGCTCTCCACTCCCAAAATGGTTGTTGGATGATCTTCAATGAGCGCCACTCGAATAGTCATAGGCTAAGAGTATCGAATCTTAGGAAAGAAAAACATGGCTTTAAACCTAAACCCCTCAGAAATTGGGGCACCAAATCTGCATCAATTCCGCTGGTAAAATGACGGGTTTTCCAGTGTTTTTATGTGATCTTTTTTCATAATGTCACAGGTTATCACATTAATTATCGAAAACATGAACGGTATAATTGAAAATAGTAAATCAGCTATTTATCGGTATAACCCTTATTATTAACACGACTTTTCCGGTGATAACCAGAAAAACCGGCACCGTCTTCTCAGCTATATCGAGAAAGTAAACCATACCATATAGATCATTGTATAATACGTAACCAGGATAAGCTGGAAAGATAATGTAATACCCCAATTTCTAGGGCATATGACAATAACTGATGAGCACCTAAATAGCAGGCCACCATCACATAGAAAATGTTTTCGATTGGTTCTATTTTTTCATCACGTTATGCCCCACCGCCAGCACAGTAAAACCCCACCTGTCAGCCGTGGATGCGTCACCTTGATTTTCATTCAATCAGTGCTCGCCAGCTTCCGGCACCTCCCCGGTCGCTAGCCAATGGCTATCAACACCGGTGATCGCCGCGATGGCCAGTAATTCCCCACGCCGCGGTTCACGAACCCCTTGCTCCGTCTTGGCGTATGTGGCGCGGCCAATGCCGATCTTTTTGGCCATTTCTTCCTGGTTGAGGCCGGCGTTTTCCCGGGATATGCGCATGCGTTGCTGTAGTGACATCACTGGTATAGATCCCCTTGATTCCATATGGCCAGGTTAGCTAATCGACTGGAAAAGCACAATAACCAAGTAGCAAACATACCCCTTTTTAGCACATTAGCTCATTTTTACTTGACAGGCCATGCCTATATGGCTAACATTGAGCATTATAGCTAATCTGATTAACGTCTCGGAAACAGCTCTAAGGCTAGGAATGACTAGAAATATGCTCATTTAGCAGGTTAGATCAACGTTTCTGTGTCGTGGAATCGTTTTACTTGAGTCAGGTGATTTTGTTTTTGAGATGCTTCTGAATAGCGAGAAGTTATCCACTTCTGCTGGGAGTTTCGTAATCCGCCGCCTCCAACTGGCGGCGGATGCCGTGACTCTCTGCAAAAGTATCTGCGAGAGCCACTAGTTAGTAGTCAACCTCCGTCCTGCTTTCTCATCCTAGTACAGGACACGATAGAAAATATCAACAACTAGGACCGCTAAAGTGCTTCTAGCAGCAATCCTACATCGAGAGCGGCGATGTGGGGCCACCGGTAACCTGGCCTTTTACCTGGTGGTGCGAACCTACAGAAGCCGTCGCATATGGAGGTGCGACGGCTATTAGGCGTGGGGTGGCGACGGAAGCGGTAAAACTGGGAAAATTCCACTGGGGAGGCCATTTTAGCCGGGGATCCCCTAGGGGGATCTCCATAAAAGCCATCCTGGCACCTGTTATATCAAGGGAAATCAACTACGCTCCCCTAGCTTCCTCCTAATCACTATCCCCAATATTCTCTAGGATTTGCTATCTCACCATCTGCATCAACCACTCACCTGTACTACTTAGAAATAGATTCGACAATTCTGGCAACCAGGAACCAACCCCGCTCAATGATTTTTATTGCACGCCATGCAATAAAAGCGAATGGCGGCCACCCGGACAAGGAGC
>CAJZGD010000096.1 GCA_915275065.1 uncultured Corynebacterium sp.
GCGGGCTTGGTTGTCGAAGGGGGAAATACGCACGAGCCGGTGCACACCTTGTTCCACCGATAAGGTACCGTACATGTATTCGCCGTGGACGATAAAGGTGGCTGATTTTATTCCGGCTTCTTCGGCGTAGGAGATGTCGTACACTTCTACTTTGCGTCCCTGCTTTTCGGCCCATCGAATATACATGCGCATGAGCATTTCGGCCCAGTCCGCGGCGTCGACGCCTCCCGCACCAGAGCGGATATTGATGAGTGCTTCCCGAGGATCGTATTCCCCGGACAGCATGGTGGTGACTTCGAGAGCATCGATGTCGGCCCGCAGGTCGGCGAGTTCTTCGTCGGCAATGTCGGTGCCTTCGCCTTCTTCTTCGGCGAGTTCATACATAATGGGCAGGTCGGTGAGCCGGGAGCGTAGTGATTGCAATCTCTTCAGCTGGACTTGTACTTGCGATAATTCGCTGGTGACCTGTTGCGCGTGTTCGGGGTCATCCCACAGGCTGGGGTCGGCGGCTTTTGCTGCTAGTTCCCGGGCACGATCACTCAAATCGGCAGGGTTCATCACCTTTTCAATCGAGGTCAGGGTGGTATCAAGCGCAGTAAGTTCGGCTGAAGTCTCGGGTCGCATAATCACTTAGTTTAACGCACGCTGCCGGGGGAAAATGGTAATCGCACTGCTAGGCGCATGGATTTTCTTCACTGTGACAGGGCACAATAGACATCATGAGTTCTCCAACACCATTACATGAGATGATTCCGGCGTTGATCAAGACCTTTGCGGTGGGGCATGAGACTGATAGTGATGAGCATTTGGCTCAGGCCTTGGTGTATAACGCGGGCCGGTTGGCGTGGCGGTTACGTGAGACAGGGTTGCAGACCCCGGAGCAGAAGACGTCGGTGTCCGATATTGTGACTGAGGCGGATAAGGCTGCGGAGGCGTTTGTGGCTGGGGTGTTGGAGTTGGTGCGTCCGGCGGATGGGGTGTTGGGCGAGGAGGGTACCCATCGGGCATCGGAGAGCGGTAAGACGTGGGTGATCGACCCGGTGGATGGTACCTATAATTTTGCATCCGGCAGTGACTATTTTTGTTCGGCGGTGGCGTTGGTATCGGGTTCGCCCGCGGATCCTACCGAGGTGCTTTTTGGTGTGGTGCACCGGCCAGCCATGGGATACACCTGGTTTGGCGGGCCGAACGTTCCTTCGACTAAAGACGGCAAGCCCTTAACGCCGTTGGTGGATAAGCCACTGAATATGGTGTCGTTAGGCACATATATTCATCCGTCATCGCTCGCTGATCCGAAAATATTTTCGGCATGGAATAAGGTGGCAACCCGGGTCGCAACCTTGCGGATGTTGGGGGCCGGTTCGATTGATTTGGCAACGGTTGCCGATGGCGGGTTGGGCGTGTGGCTGCAGCATAGTGTTGCGGATTGGGATTGGCTTCCCGGACAGGCCCTGGTGGCCGGCGTGGGCGGATTATGCCAACGTGTGGCGGCAGGCGGGGTAACATGGTCGGTTGCCGGCAATCGCCAGGCTGCTACTGAACTCATCGAACTGCTCCAAGGTTAACGAATGTCCTACCGCTCTGATATTGATTTTGCGCTCACCCTTGCGAATACCGCGGATGCTATCACCGTGGATCGTTTTGAGGCGACGGATCTGAATGTGTCGTCGAAGCCCGACATGACACCCGTGTCCGACGCCGACGTCGCCTGCGAACAGGAGTTGCGCCGGCTGATTACGCAGCAGTATCCCAACGACACGGTTGTGGGGGAAGAATTTGGTGGCACCGCAGAATTTGCTGGTAGGCAGTGGATTATCGACCCCATTGATGGCACAAAAAACTTTGTGCGGGGCGTACCAGTGTGGGCGACGCTCATTGCGTTGCTTGTCGACGGCATCCCCAAGGTGGGAGTGATTTCGGCACCAGCTTTAGGTCGTCGTTGGTGGGCAGCTACCGGGCATGGGTCATTCCGATCGGTGAATAATGTCGTCAAGGAAATTCGGGTATCGAATGTTAGTTCGCTAGAAAATGCCTCTATTTCCTTCTCATCTCTGGAGGGGTGGCAGCAGCGAGGAATACGTGACCGGTTTCTGCAACTCACCGACGACACCTGGCGGCTCCGGGGATTTGGGGATTTCTTCTCCTATTGTCTCGTGGCGGAGGGGGCGGTGGATATCGCGGCAGAACCGGAGGTATCACTGTGGGATTTAGCGCCGCTAGCCGTGTTGGTGACCGAGGCCGGAGGGCGGTTTACGTCGTTAAGCGGTGTGGACGGACCACATGGCGGCTCGGCGATAGCCACAAATGGGTTACTGCATGACCAGGTGTTGCGGTATCTCGGCCCCACAGAATAGCAAAATAGGTAATAACGCTAACTTTTTATAGAATTTTGGCTACAATAGTACCAAATTCGCTATTTGCTGAAAGAGCGTTATTGTGACCGTCCCTAGATCCCCATCAGACACACCACCACCGCATGACTTTCGTTCGCCGGGGGTTCGCCTGCTCACCTATATTGTTGCCGGCACCACCGCACTCCTGGTCATCATTTTCCCCCTCATTGACCACGGGTTTTCCAACGGGGAACTCTATTCTTTCTTGTGCGTTATGAGCACCGTGATGTTCATTGCCGTGGGACATGTCATGCGGTTGAAAACTGTGATTGCGCTTGGCGTCATTATGGCGTTGTGGGCCGGCCTATACCAAAGCGTGATTGCCGCATTAGCGCTACCAACTTCGCTGTCCCCCGTATCTTCCCCAGAGCATATATCACCTCTGACCGCCACCCCCGTGATGATGTGATATTTAATCACGCAACGCACCGTAGCAAATAACAAGATCACTGGGTAATTACGCTACGATGCTGGGTGATTTAGGGAAAATACAACAGATACTACAAAGTAAAATCTATAATCCGATATGTAGATTAAGGACAATCCTATGCCTCGCCTCCGGTTCCACAATCTCAATAACGGCACGAATAACCGTATCGGCTCGGAAGAAATCACGTCGACGGCCCTGCTCATCTTTTGTGCCGTCGTAGTATTGATCCCGGTCACGGGAATCGCCACATTTACCTGGTATATGCCGTTCGCCTTCTTCAGTGGCGTCGCGGTTATGTTTTGTGGCACCGTCGTGCAATCCAGTCGAGTGGTTGTGGCTGGTACCGCTGTCGCCGCCTGGACCGTAATAAGTCCTCTCTTGTATTTATGGATGAGTAACCTCACTGTTTAGCCACTTTGATAAGAGCAAACCCGCCCTGCGGTCCCATTTGGACCGGCGAGGCGGGTTATGTTATTTTCTGAAGCTGAAATTAGTCGTCCGGGAGCCGGAAACCGGCACCAACACCATCTTTCGCATCAATATCGTGACGCACTGCCTCAAAATTCGTGGAAATCGTCGGCATGTGGGCCGAACCCTGCCATGGGGTGCGGCAGGACAGATTATGATCCGGCAATACGCCACCGGACACCATGCCCACCAGACGATCGCCTTCCATCACGGGTGCACCGGAGTCACCAGCCATGGCACATACTTGCGATACGTTACGACCTTCGTCAGCTACCCACACATGACCACAGGTAGTCCCGCTAGCCACACCGGTCTTGCACACACGCTTCCACTGACCATGGGTTTCCCCACCAACATGGTTGACGGTCACATTATTGTAGTGGCGGCTCACCCGAGCATTCGAATCCAATTCGATGACTGAATAATCCAGTTCTTTGTTCGAATTCACAACCGTGCCGGAACGGCCCACCCGCCAAGAATCGGCGGATTTCACCGGATCCCCGGGATTGCCGCAATGCCCAGCAGTGATGGCAACCTTGCGGCCTTGCTTGTCGTAGCCGGTGGCGGCAATGGTGCACAACTGATTCTCGCCGACATATACCGGAGTGGATGGGCCATACAGGGAATTGCCCTCCCGCTCAGTAAATACGGACGCCAATGGGGTATCTGGCTGGTCAAACCAGGAACCAGGCACCCGATGCAATACTCGCTTTGCGGTGAACCGTTGCGCCATAAACTTGGAGAATGGATCGTACTGCCAGTGGTAGTTTGGGCCATCAATGATTGGCCGATAGTCCTTCCCCACTTCCTTGTACGGCTCCCCGGCATAATTCACCCCAGAGCTAGCCAATTGGGCCACCTGAGACTCAAACTGGGCAATCTGGGCATCAAATTCAGCTACATTGCGATTGATATTCGGCCGCTGCATCAGCTTATTCGCCGAATATTCGGTCGAGCTGAGCGAACCATCACGCAGCTTATTGATGTTTTCGAATAATTGGCTCACGCTGCTGAGTGCCCGTTCCGACGGTGCAGTAGCTTCTTTGATCTGGGCGTCAATGTAGCGGCGCACGAGCGGTGGCGTTTCGGTGCGCCCAGGCTCATACTCATCCGAGTCGGCACCAGCATCAGTACCCTGAGTGTTGTTCTCAGGTTTTTCCGTGTTGATGATATTTGCCGTACCATTCAACGCATTCGCTGGCACGCTTGGCGCGCCCGGCGTCGTTGGGGCGTTCGGGTTTTCTGGCGTTGCTGCCGCATCAGGTACGCTTGGCGACGTCGCCGGCTGCTGGGAGCTACCGGTCACCGCATTGATAGCTGACGACAGCTCAGAAGAAATCCGCGGCACTACCTCGGGCATTGCCTGCTCCGGGGGAATGTCCTGCGTGAAATTCGGAATGGCTGGAGCCTCCGGGACGGTGGGCGTCACCGGCGTGGCCGACGATAAAGAATTCACCACGGAATCCATAGTTTGTTGCACATTTTGGGCGGCCTGCTCGGCGGATTGCGCCGCAGCAGCTGCCCCATCGGTCACTGCCGGGTCAATGGGGATACCAGCATTCGTCAGTTCTTGAGCCGTCTGTGAAACAACATCAGATGCAGCAGGCGGCTCAAGCGCCCCAGCGCTAGGGATGGTTGTCATCCCTAGCGAGCTCACAAACGCTGCGATAGCAAGGCAGCGAAAGGTGGACTTTTTATGCATGAAGCAAAGCCTCTCTCCCATAGAAAAACGGGGGTCAATTGTTAAGCTGTGGCTATCATGCCATGGAATTTAGTTAGTCGGCACCATCTACCCCCATCAGGGTTATGTCAGGGGGTCATTAGAGTGCTACCAGAATACCACCAGAATGCTACCAGGATTCTGACAGGATATTGCCAGAATACTAGCGCAGCGATATGTGTGAGCTAGGGTTATTCGATCTCGATCAGTGCCTGCCCGCCTTGGACGGAATCACCCACGGTGACATGCACCGCAGTCACTACACCAGCATTAGGTGCTGTGATTTCGGTCTCCATTTTCATGGCTTCAAGGACGAGCAATACCTGCCCGGCATCAATCTCATCCCCCTCGTTGACCAGGATCTTGAATACTGATCCGGCCAGCGGCGCAATGACGGAGTTAGCAGACACACCCTGCACGGATGCGGTAGCGGGCTCCTGATGGCTGGTGGGGGCACCACCCCCAAATACGATCGAACCCAATTGCCGGCGTTCTTCTTCGACCTCAACTTCGACAGCATAGGCAATACCGTTGACGGTCACGGTGAGTTTCATGTGTTTTCCTCTTCTGATATTTCAGTCGTTAATTCCCCAGCATGCGCTGCTGGACCGATTGGCGACCTTGGGCAGCCCAAGTACGGTGCCGCAGGTAGTGCACCGCCTTCACCTTGCCCTTATTCCCCATAAACGCACTGACCGCTGCCGAAATGGCAATGATGACGTCTTCTGGAATGGAAGCATCGGAGCGTTTGCGTAGCTCAGCGATCTCTGCCTCGGCTTGGTCGAGACGAGCACTGAGCTTATGGACAAGCTCAACCAGTTCTTGATTGGTTAATTCACTCATGATTTTTCGCCTTGGTGGTGTTTTTAGGATGGGGACAGGCCGTGCTTCTTCTTCGGCCGGTGCACCCGCTTATTCGCCAAGATTTCCAGAGCATTTGCAACATGGCGACGGGTATCCGCCGGGTCGATAATGTCATCGACCAAGCCCCGGGATGCGGCCATGAACGGCGTGGAGAAGGTTTCCTTGTACAGGGCAATGAGTTCCTCCCGCTTAGCGGCAGGATCTTCGGCATCGGCGATTTCCTTGCGGAACACCACATTGACGGCACCTTCGGCACCCATAACAGCAATCTCGGCAGTAGGCCAAGCGAAGACCCGATCCGCACCCAGGTCTTTCGAGCACATAGCCAGGTGAGCACCACCGTAGGACTTACGCAATTCCACGGTCACCTTCGGCACCGAGGCCGACGAATAAGCGTAGAGCATCTTGGCACCATGGCGGATAATGCCACCGTGTTCCTGGGCCACACCAGGCATGAAGCCGGGCACGTCCACCAGAGTGACCAGCGGGATGTTGAAGGCGTTACAGAAGCGGATAAACTGCGATCCCTTGTCAGAGGAGTCAATATCCAGCACACCGGACATGACGTTGGGCTGGTTAGCGATTACACCAACGCTACGACCCACGATACGACCGAAGCCCACCACAATATTGCGGGCAAAACCAGCCTGGACTTCGAGGAAATCTCCACGATCCAAAATGCGGGTAATGATTTCCCGAACATCGTAGCCCTTCTTGCCCTCGACAGGAACGATGTCACGCAATTCGAAATCGGGTTCCACCACTGGATCGGGGTCCACCACCGGTGGCTCCTCCGTGTTGTTTTGCGGCAGGAAGCTCAGCAGTTTTTGGGCAATCAGGATGGCTTGTTCGTCATCATCGGCAATGAAGTGGATGTTGCCGGACTTGGACATGTGGGCATCGGCACCGCCAAGCTGTTCGGTGGTGACTTCTTCACCGGTGACCGACTTAATCACGCCAGGGCCGGTGATGAACATATTGGCCTGCCGGGTTTGGATAATGAAGTCGGTGAGGGCCGGCGAATAGGCGGCACCCCCGGCGCAGGGGCCGGCAATGATGGAAATCTGGGGAACCAGACCAGATAGCAGCACATTGTGGTAGAACACCTTGCCGTAACCGGACAGGGAGTCAATGCCTTCCTGTACGCGGGCTCCACCGGAGTCATTAATGAAGATGAATGGCGTGCCAGTCGTGGCAGACGCATCCATCATGGCCGCAACTTTGTTCGATTGGGTTTCGCCGGCGGAACCACCCATAACGGTGAAGTCTTGGGAGGCAATGTGTAGCGGGCGGCCGAAAACGGCGCCGGAGCCGGTTACCACACCATCGGCGGGGGCATCGGCTTTGTCCATGCCGAAATGGGTGGTGCGGTGCTTGGCAAACATGCCGGTTTCAAAGAACGTATCTTCGTCGACAAGCAAATTGATGCGTTCACGTGCGGTGAGCTTGCCTTTGGCGTGTTGTTTTTCAATTTTGTCTTCGCCGCCGCCTAATTCAACCTTATGGCGGGCTTCGGCCAATTGTTCGAGACGCTGCTCCATGGTTGGGTCATTAGCCATGATCTCTCCTTATTACTTCGACGTTATTCGGCTGGCTCGACGTGAACGGTTTGGGTGCGGCCACCAACGCTAACCTTGTAGGTGATGGGCTCTAGCACGGGTTCGTTCTCCCGCTTCTTTTGCTTGCTGGGATCTACGCCCACATTCTTCGGCCCCTCGGGTCGGGTCTTAAAGAAGCCAGGTGCCACGTTGGGGAAGAGTGCATTGGTGAGCACGTCTTCGTCGGTGCCGTCGAAGCCTTCCAGCTTCTCGGCGTCGGAAACCAAGGTGTCCCATTCGGGTTCTAGCAGGTCAGCAGGACGAACGGTGATCTGTTGCTTCTTGGTTTGCTTTTCTGCTTGCTTGATGAGCTCGGGGTCGCGCTCACCAATGCATTCGCCGTAATAGCCCAGCATAAGGTCGGCGAATTCAGCGGTCATGACCTTATAGGAACCCATGAGCACGTTAAACACCGCTTGGGTACCCACGATTTGCGAGGATGGTGTCACGAGCGGCGGGTAGCCGGCGGCGGCACGAACTCGCGGCACTTCTTCCATCACTTCGTCAATACGGTCGCCGGCGCCTTGGGCGTGGAGCTGGGATTCCATATTGGACAGCATGCCGCCAGGGATTTGCGACAGGAAGATATTGGTATCAACCAGGGTTTTCGATTCGAATTCGCGGTATTTCGGGCGAATCGTCTTGAAGTGGTCACGGATCTTAATCAGGCGATCCATGTCCAGGTCAGCGGTATAGCCGGTGCCTTCCAGCATTTCCACGAGGGATTCCGTGGGGTTGTGACCAGGGCCAAGCGACAGCGAGGAAATGGCGGTATCGACCACATCGGCGCCAGCTTCGATAGCCTTCATAAGCGTGACTAAGGTAACACCGGTGGTGGAGTGGCAGTGCACGTTAATTTGTACGTCATCGCCGTAGGCGTCTTTGACGCCACGAATAATGTCGTAGGCAGGTTGCGGTTTCAGCAGTGCTGCCATGTCTTTCAGGGCGATGGAGTCTGCCCCCATATCGAGGAGTTGTCCGGCTAATTTAATGTAGCCATCAACATCGTGTAGGGGGGATACGGTGTAGCAGATGGTGCCTTGAGCGTGACCATCAACTTTCTTCACCGCGGTCATGGCGCGTTCTAGGTTGCGAGGATCGTTGAGCGCATCGAAAACGCGGAACACATCCATGCCGTTTTCCTTGGATTTTTCAACGAACTTATCGACAACCATGTCTTCATAGTGACGGTAGCCCAGAAGGTTTTGGCCGCGGAGCAGCATTTGCAGCCGAGAATTGGGCATGAGCTCCCGGAAAGTGCGTAGTCGCTTCCACGGGTCTTCGTTAAGGAAGCGAATGCAGGCGTCGAAGGTGGCGCCGCCCCAACATTCCACCGACCAAAAGCCGGCCTTATCGATATCATCGCAGGCAGCAACCATGTCTTCCAAGGCCATGCGGGTGGCAAATAGACTTTGGTGCGCATCTCGAAGAGCTACTTCGGTAACTCCAATTTTTCGTGGACTCATAGCTTTGACACTATTGCAAAATCTTCGGTCACGCTTGGTGTTTTTCAGTTTATGTCGACCCGAAAGCAAAAATATTTTCGTTAAAAAATGTGGGTTTTTGTCCGACCAAACACTTTGTGCTGTTCAGGGCACTGAACACTATTCTATTGGTAACTATCTTGAAAACAGCCTCCCCCCATTTTAGTGAAAAATATCGCATTTTTATACTGAAACTTGTCACCATTAAGAGGAAAAAGTGGGCATATTTTCCGCTTTTCGACGCCTAACGCAAGCGTTGACGCTCCCCCACCACTGTCACTTGCCGCTCCCTGTGGGTCACCGGAAAATTCGGCATGGGGGAGATACCATTACCCACCC
>CAJZGD010000097.1 GCA_915275065.1 uncultured Corynebacterium sp.
CGCCCCGACGCGGTGCGTTCCGCAGCTAACCGCACCCCCACATCCGTGATGAGCGATACCGCTGTCGCGGAGCGTTCCTCCAGCACATACAGCACCTCCATCCCGGAGGAGAGGCGGGACACGTGGGCGCTGCCACCGGCCAATTTCGCCAACGCCTGAGCGTGCCGCGTGCTAGCCCGCACCAGTGGTTGCTGGGTGGAATATGCTTGGGCCAGGGAGTATGCGGCCGCGCCCAAACCATAGGTGCGGTGGGATTTCAGGTGCATGACGAACCCCGCATCAACCATGACTTTCAGCAATTGGTAGGTGGTGGATCGGGGTAACCGTAGTTGGGCGGCAATGCGGGCTGCCGAAATCGGCGCATCGGTGGTCATGAGCAAACGCAATATAGCAAGCGTGTGGGTGGCTGCGGGCACCTTGGACATGAAGATCTATCCTAGATCACATGATCGAATATTTTCATTGGCACGGCCGCGACGACGGGCCGGGCGACGAACATGCCCGCTGGTTCACCACCATCATTGATGCGGAGGCCGAGCTCGTACCACCGAACGCCATTACCCTGGTGGGGTTCGCCTCAGACACCGGGGTGGCACGCAATAACGGCCGGGTGGGGGCCGCGACCGGACCCACTGTTATCAGAGAGGCCCTGGCGTCACTGGCCATCCATGACGATAGGGTTCGGGCCGACGCCCACACCATTACCTACACCAACACCTCGGACCTAGAGGCCGGTCAGCAGCAACTGAGCGACACCGTAGCCGCCCTGCTTGATAACGGTTCCGGCACCGTGGTGACACTCGGCGGCGGGCACGAAACGTCTTGGGCCTCCCACCGGGGCTTGCGGCAATCCCGCAATAGTAATGACAAATCCATTGCCATCATCAACCTCGACGCCCATTTTGACCTGCGCACCAGCGATATTGCCACGTCCGGCACCCCGTTCAAACAGATCGCCGACGCCTGGCCGCACGACTTCCACTACACCGTGCTGGGCATTTCCGAGCCCAATAACACCCGCGTCCTGTTCCACACCGCCGACCAGTTAGGCGTCACCTATGTCACCGACGATACGTTAGCAAACTTGACCCCCGCCGAAGCCGCGGAACTCGTAACCAAAGCTGCCGCCACCGCGGACATTCTTCACCTCAGCATTGATCTTGATGTGCTTCCCGCCCACGTCGCCCCCGGGGTGTCCGCCCCGGCCACCCTAGGAGTGGCCCTCCCCCAGGTTCGCGCGATGTGCATGGCTGCCGCCCGCACCGGCAAACTCCGGCTCGTCGACGTGGTGGAACTCAACCCCACCTATGATGTGGATGATCGGACCGCAAAGGTAGCCGCCAGGCTCATCCACGACATCACCACCGCGCTCCCCCACCACTAAAACCGCATAGTTTTCCCCTCACCTATGGTGGTGTAAAGCCACCGTAGCAGGGGATAACCAACGATGATCCCCACCGAGCCCCAGGCAATACCCTCCAGGTGAATGCCAAACACCACAAGTGTCAGGTTACCGATACCCGCCACCAACGCCACAGCAGCAGCTATCAAATTCACCGGATTGTTAAAGTTCACCTTATTGTCTTGCCAGATTCGCACCCCCAGCATGCCAATCAAACCATAAAGCACGAGGGCCGCACCGCCCAGCACCCCGGTCGGAATCGTGAAAATCAGCGCCCCGAACTTCGGCACAAACGCCAACCCCACCGCCGTGATCGCCGCCACCCAATAGGCCGCGGTGGAATACACCCGGGTTGCCGCCATCACCCCAATGTTCTCCGCATAGGTTGTCGTCCCCGAACCCCCAAACCCACCAGCCAACACGGTCCCCACCCCATCGGCAATGAGCGCATTCCCCGCCTGGGCATCCAAATTCCGGCCCGTCATCTCCGACACTGCCTTCACATGCCCCACATTTTCCGCAATCAACACAATCACCACTGGCAACGACACCATCACCGCCGACAAGTGAAACTCCGGCGTGTGAAACTGCGGCAACCCCACCCAGGGGGCGGCCGCGATTGCCTCCGACGCCCCCTCGGAAAGATTCCCGGTGACCGCGGCAAACACCCATCCGGTGATGACCCCCAATAAAATCCCCAACCGGGCCACCATGCCCCGGCCGGCCACGGTGAACACCATAATCGCCCCCAATGTCACGGTTGCCACCATGGGTTGCGTCGCAAAGTTCTTCGTTGCCGACGCCGACAAATTAAACCCAATCAGCGACACGATAGCCCCCGTCACCGCAGGCGGCATCACCGTATCAATGATCCCTTTCCCCAGGCGTTTCACCACCAAACCCACTGCCATGAGTGCCAGGCCAGCGGCCACCACGCCACCCAGCTGCGCCCCAAACCCTAAGCTTTTCGACGCCAACAATGGGGCGATAAACGCAAACGACGACCCCAAATAGGACGGCAGCTGGTTCCGGGTTATCACCAAAAACACCATTGTCCCCACCCCGGAGAATAATAATGTCGTATTCACCGGGAACCCCGTCAAGGTGGGAACCAGCAGCGTCGCCCCAAACATGGCAATCACATGCTGCATACCAATGCCAATAGTGCGCCCCCACGACAGTCGCTCATCCGGGGCCACCACCGCACCAGGTTGAATGGTCTTGCCATCACCATGGATCGACCACCGAAACAAACCAAAAGAAGATGTGCTCACGAACCCTTATTATTACTGGCCCACCGCAACCTCACCAAACATGCTACGTAACCGGACTTAGCTGGCGGTATCGGCCGACACCTGAAACTCAGCAAGCTCCGCCGCAAGCTCCGTGGCCAGGCGCACATCAATCCGGGTTCCAGCCTCGGTGTATTCCTCACGCAATACCGTCCCATACTGATGCACCCGCGACACCACATCTCCTCGGGTAAAGGGAACTAGCAGCTCAACATGTGAATCCAAGCTGTTTAAAAACAACTCAATCCGCGCCTCTAACTCGCTCATCCCCTCGCCAGTGTGCGCCGACACAAACACCACATCATCCACAGCATGCCGCAACTCCGCTAATACCAGTGGGTCTGCCGCATCGATCTTATTCACCACAATGATCTCCGGGGGCGCGGTCTCCCCGTATTCCTGCACGATCTCACCGATGACCTTATTCACCGCGGCAATCTGCTTCAGCGGGAACGGGTCGGAACCATCCACCACATGCAGCACCAGGTCCGCACCAACGACCTCCTCCAGCGTGGACCGAAACGCCTCCACCAATTGGGTGGGCAGGTGACGCACAAACCCCACCGTGTCGGTAAACACCACCGTTCGGCCATCCGCCAACTCGGCGCGCCGGGTGGTGGGGTCCAGGGTGGCAAATAATGCGTCTTCTACCAGCACACCGGCACCGGTGATGGCGTTGATGAGGGACGACTTCCCGGCATTCGTGTAGCCGGCAATGGCGATCTGCGGGATGGTTGATGCCCGCCGGCGGGAACGCTTGATCTCCCGCGCGGTTTGCATGCCGGCGATTTCTTTCCGCAGCTTGGCCATGTCGGAGCGCAGCCTGCGCCGATCCGCCTCGATTTTGGTTTCGCCCGGGCCCCGCAACCCGACGCCACCATTCGACCCCCCGGCGCGGCCACCGGCCTGGCGGGATAGCGCACCGCCCCAGCCGCGAACCCGGGTAATCAGGTATTCCATTTGGGCGAGCGATACCTGGGCTTTGCCTTCCTTGCTTTTGGCGTGTTGGGCGAAAATGTCGAGGATGAGCATGGTCCGGTCAATAACCTTGACGTCGAGAGCCTTTTCCAAAGCGATCATTTGGCCGGGAGAAAGCTCACCATCGCAGATCACGGTATCAATATTGGTGGCCTGAACGATGTCTTTGAGCTCTTGGACTTTGCCGGACCCAATGTAGGTGCCTGGGTCTGGCCGGTCGCGTTTTTGGTACAGCATGTCGACAACTTCGGATCCGGCGGTTTGGGCAAGGGCCGCAAGTTCGCGCATGGTGGCTTCGATTTCGGCGGTGGTGCCTTCGGTCCACACGCCCACCAAAATGACCCGTTCGAGGCGGAGTTTGCGGTATTCGACGTCGTATCCGTCGTCTTGGTCGGTGGCGTAGATGTCGGAACTGCCGGAGATGCGGCGGAAGGAAGACCGTTCTTCGAGGTCAAGCTCACCGGTCGTGGGCATGTCTGCCATGGGCATGCTGGTTACAGACAAGTCGGTTGCGGCTGTGACTTGCTGCTCCCCGCGGGAAACCGCATGATTCTCAGCTAAGTCATCGGTAGTGACCGTTGCAATGTTGGCAGGTGACGTGGTGGTATCGGCCGATAATACGGTGGAAGTGTGGTCTTTAAAAGCTTCCTTGATGAGTTCTTCGTGCGTATTGGTATAGGTTGTCTGGGTATTAGGTTGATGGGAAGTGTTTTTTGGCATACTTTCAGTCTTTTATTGCGTATTTTTGTAGAATTTTATGGTTTACCAGCGAGCACATGAAGTGCTACAGCCCCCGGTAGGCCTGAATTTGTCCTCGGAATTCTATGAGTAGCTAATTATTGACCCTCTTTGTGGGGGGTGGATTCCGGGATACTTGGCTAAAAAATGGCAGAAATCACAACAGGTGTAACAATAGCATCTCAACCATCAATCCGATGACTATTTCTTAGACTTCAGCACGTACAATGTTGTGCTATGAGCAATGATCTTGTGGCTTTAGGCATGAAATTCGACAAATGGCAGGATGCCGTCGAAGCTGCCATTAGCACTAATAAGCTTAGCGTCACTGGTGAAGTTAGGGGCGGCCAATTAATTCAGTATGCGGATTCTTCTGGTGCACAGATCAACATTCTAGCAGTGGAACCGTTTGCCACATATGCCGGGTTTGATTCGGTTGCCATGAGTTTTGCACACGTGACCATGTTGAACGATGTCCTAGCATTGTGCGACATCATTGACTATAACGGACAGGCGGTCACTTCATTAACATGCAACCTGGCGCAAGGCCCACTCTTGGTGGATGAACCAGAGCAACGGTGGCAACAGGTCGCTATTACTGCTCTCGCATCGGCGGAAGATTTGCGGTACTACCCTACCGTTGACGACTATGTTGCCGAGACCGGCAACCAACCGGGTTTTTTGGATTCTGATGGGATTTCGGTGGTTGCTGATGGTAATGGTGCAGCTCAACCGGATGCCGGGGCGTCGTTTAGCGCGCGAGTGTTGGATGCGGATTATCGCACCAATGCGCTCACGGGGCAGCGATTCATTCACGCTACGGTTGACGGATCGTTCGCTTATGATGTATGCCTCCCCGACTCCTTAAATATTGCTGAGTTGCCTAAGAAAAACAGTGTGATTGCCGGACGGGCGGTCATGGTTGGTTCGCTCTTGGCGCCACAGGGATGCGGGTCTGGTGGTTGTGGATCCGGCGGCTGCGGTTGTGGTGGTCACTGAGGCTTCAGTAGCGAATTTGGGCGTAAGGTTTGCGTTAAGTGGGTGAGCTACAAGTGCAAGAGATAGAGGCAATTGACGATTACGACTCCTCGGGCATCACCTGGCCGTGGGTTGCGATCGCTGGCGCCTGCTTGTTATTGGTTGCGTTGCTGCATATTGAGGGGGCGGCACTATCCTGCCTCATTTTGGTCGCGTCGTTTTTGTTGTCACGTTATCATCCGTATTCGCAGGAAACGGCTGCGCTGAAGGCATCTATCGTGCTTTCTCGGGAGGATATTGAGGATACGCTACGGAAATACGAGGATTTTTTATACAAAAACGATACGGAATCTATTGCGGATCGCACACTGCACCGGCCAGCATTGGCCGATGAGAACTGTACCGATCCCGATATTTCTTCGTTTCATTTCCTGGCGAGCACTTCACGACGGTTTGTGCCTAGGGTCAATGATCGGCTCAGTCGAAACCTCAGCATCCAACAGTTGGAGTCATTACTCAAACTCACTGATGTGCGAGCGCTGGAACTCAAGGAGGCTTGGTTGCAGGCGCGACAGTCCGCCCAGCGGCTGGGGAAAAACTACCAGGCTAGCTGAGCTTGTCGACGAACATCCACACCGTCTCGGCAATCTTCTGTACCGCATCGGTCGAATCAGAAGGCGTGAGGGGTGTGGCGGTGTTGGCGCCTATGACCTCAGCTTCACTGACCGTATCCCCCTCGGTGGCTGCAGTGGCCGCGCTGGTGCTGGGATGTAGGGCAGGCACGTGCATAAAGAGGGTGGGAAACGGTGAACTGTAAAGATGGTAGGCCAAATGGTTACAGACAAATCCACCAGGGTTGGCGCTTAATTCCATGGGCCATGGGGTTTGCCGCAAACTCGCCACCACCGCCTTGGGCCAAATGGGAAAATTCGTGGCAATGGTAGGGATGCCCCCAGGAATGATGGCCTTGCCCTTGGGCTGGAAGCCATCATTGTCGGGAATAGTAGCCTGTTGCTGATTGTAGGCCTGGGTTTCCACATTAATGCTGTTGCGGGTGGTGTCTTCACCGAAGCTAAGGATAATGTCGGGACGAAATTGTTTGGCGGTAGAAATGGCAACTTTATGGGAGTTGGCAAAAGCCACCGGTAGTTCCAATACTTGGGTTTTGTGTTTGGACAAGAGTTCTGCGAGATTTGTGACAACGGCCAAACTGGTGTTTTCCGTTGCACCATTAAAGGGACTGAAAGCCGTCAATAGGATTCTCATGAGCTACCTCCAGGTGTCACAACATAGAATAGGGGCTAGAAATAAATAATGCTGTGTTCAGTCTATTCAAATAAAAAATCAAAAGAGCAAACGCCATCTAGAATAGTGTTACCGGAGCGAGAATGGGGCGATTCGTGGCCTAAGATTTTAGGCAGCAATCCAAGGTTTATGTACCACAATTGCAGCAAATTATGCATGTCATGGTGGCTTAACATAGAATATGGCCACTCTGATATGGCCCCTCACTAAGGGGCAAGCTGAGAATACTACCCGAATGTGAAAACATCTTCATCTTTGCAGATAATCACCCAGAATTATGGCAACAGACCTAAGTTTGGGCTAAGGAAAGGGTGTTAGCGCTATTATCAAATTTAAATATCTTTGGTATTCTCAAGATGAAATCTTTTGTGGACTCATCATGGTTTACATTATGCACCAAATATCACCAGCAGAGGTGCAGCAAAAAACTCTAATTTGTGAGTTTTAACACAACTTTTTATATTCGGCTAGACAGGAGAAGACGACTTGAGCAAGCGCACCCGCGCATCGCATCGTTGGGCAGCGTGCCTCAGCACCGCTGTACTAACTGGTTGCACCTTGTTTGCCACAGCCGCTCCCGCCGCAGCCCAAATAGAAATTGGGGTGGAGGTGTCTCCCGTAGCCGTGGTACCCGTGGTGATAGCCCCAGGATTGCCGGTCCCCATTGTGGGCCCTAGTATTCCGCTGAATAATGAGCCGGCACCCGCACCCGCCGCGCCCCAGGTGCCGGCACCAGTCGTGCCACAGATTCCAAGCAATTCGGGTAGTGGCCAGGCCGCAACTCCTAATGGTGAGGCGCATCAGCAAAACCCGCCACAATACCCGGAAGCCACCGTGCCCCGTGGGGCACAGCATCCCTCTTCTGAGGCTGCACATCCATCAACGGAGCCTTCGACGTCTTCTTCCGCAACGAGTTCCACGTCGGCGTCATCAACAAGCGCATCATCAAGTAGTAGTGAATCCGCCACCGCTTCAACGACTGCGGAGGCGGCGAAAGAAAAATCCCTGCGGGAGAACTTTATTAGTAGCAACCCTGACGCGTTTGTGTTTACGGTTGACACTCGCCTGACTGGGGGATCGTCGAAAAGCTTTTCGATGTCGGCGCCAAGCGTAGGGGATGCCGAACCGCATTTCAAAGTCACGTGCGACATTGCTAACCCGAGTAATTCTTTCAAGGTAGACAAGCCAAACGATAGTGCCGCGTGTAATTACGATAATCCCGGCGAATACACCATTGGGATCCAGGGGGCAATTCCCCGGCTCCAGCTGGGTTTTTCTGGGGGTCGACCGCAAACCACCGATGCGTTATTGCGGGTAGATTCTTGGGGAACGAATCAGTGGCGCAGCATGGAGGGTATGTTCCAACGGGCAACCAATGTGCAGTTCACGCCGTACGCGGGCGCCCCTGACCTCAACCAGGTGCGTTCAACCGCCTACATGTTCGATGGGGCAACCAACTTTGATAGCGATATTGCGGCATGGAATACCAATAGTGTGATCTCCATGGCGGGGATGTTTAATAAAGCCCAGGCATTTAATGGCGATATTTCTGGCTGGGATACCTCCAATGTGACCGAAATGCATTCCATGTTTGCGCATGCGAAAACGTTTAGCGCCGACATTAGCAGTTGGGACACCTCCAAGGTGCAGGACATGACGGCCATGTTCGATGGAGCCACGGATTTCGATATCAACCTGCGCACTTGGAATGTGGGGTCGTTAACCAAGGCCAATAACATTTTCGACCATTCTGGCCTGTCTCCTATTAATTATTCGTCCACGCTCGACGGGTGGGTGCGGAGCGAAAAAGCGCCTAGAAACCTCACCATCGGCGCGGAAGGCGTGTATTGGTGCCCGCACCCCAGTTTCGATGAGGCGAAAACACTCATGAACGAACGTGGGTGGGTACGTAACGATGCTGGTGCCGCCTCGGAATACCAGGGGCCGGTCATTTCGGTGGTCAATAAGCAGGATCTTGATTCTGAGAAGAAGGGTCCCGTCAGCATTGTTATCACCACGGACGAGCCACTGCGTGGTATTTCCTCCGAGTGGAAGGAAGTGGCGGGCAAGAAGAACACCTATTCCCGGGTGTTTGACAAGGATGAAACGACCACGGTCAAGGCTTGGGATAATTTCGGCAACCCCTCGCTTGCCCTGATTACGGTGTCGGGTTTTGACATTGCCCCAACATCATTGGCCGACGATAACACTGCGGAGTCCCGTTCCCTGCGCTACGCCACGATTTCTGCGTTCTCGCTGCTGGTGCTGCTGCTTGGGGTGTTCGCCGCCTATGTGGTGCACGATCGGCGCCGCACCCGTAAAGACGCCGCTTATCGACGCCTGAAAGAGCTGCAATCCTCAGCCACCAACAACCCCACCCCCTAGTTCAGCTCAGCGCCGCACAATGCAGCTCCCCCGTGGCTACCAGGGCGGATGGGCCCCGCAAGGTAGAGGTGTCACCATCAATGGTAACTTCTACCTGCCCACCGGGAATCTTCACCATAACGGCACCATTGACAAAACCCGCGTAGGCTAGGGCAGCCCGA
>CAJZGD010000098.1 GCA_915275065.1 uncultured Corynebacterium sp.
CTGGCGGGTCCGGTGCTGGGAACGGTGGGCCATCTGACGCTCCCGGCGGTTCTGGTGCCCCAGCTGGCGCACCTGGCGCACCTGGTGGGAAGCCGGGTGACAACGAATCAGGTCAAACTGGCTCGAACACCAGTAAATCCACCAGTAAATCCGCAACTGCCGACTCCTAAGCTGAACCTGCCGGGCTAACACTGGACTTGGAACGCCCTTGGCAAGATTGTGGGTGTTCTTTCGCTAGCAGCATGTTTGCTGAGCTGGGGTTCTGGTTCATTAGGGGCGGTACAGGGCTGGGCTGGTGGCAAACTCAAGCTCAGCACTTCTGATGCCTGCTGGAGGACCAGGAGGCAGCATATGTTCTAAGCATGGTTTCTAGTTGTTGGCACTTATTCCTCCTGGGGCAACGGGGGGCTGGTGGATGAAAACCATGCTTAGAACAGATGCTAGGGCCTGACCCACCCGCACACCTAACTGCTGCATATGTTCTAAGCATGGTTTTCAAAATCTGCCGCCCCAAACTCCCAAGAGCTGGTATGCCCATCAGGAAAAGACCATGCTTAGAACATATGCAGCAGGATACCGGCGGCCTCTGGGCATGACCTCAAAACTGCTTTAGCTCGGGTTCCGCTCCAGAGGCAGGGATTTGGGAATGTATTAGCCGGAACCCAAGCTAACGGAAAGGCCACTCCCCAAGCGTCAAGTTTGCTGAGCTAGAGTTTCGGCCGATTCAGTTCACAAGGGTTTGGAGAAACCTCAAACTCAAGCTCAGCAGATCTAATACCTGCTGATGTACAGGGCGCAGCACAAGTTCTAAGCATGGTTTTCTAGTTGTTGGCCCATATTCTTCCTGGGCCAACAGGGACTGGTAAATGAAAACCATGCTTAGAAGATGTGCAGCAGGGCACCGGCAACCTCTGGGCATGACCTCGAAACTGCTTTAGCTTGGATTCCGCTCCAGAGACAGGGATTTGGGAATGTATTAGCCGGAACCCAAGCTCAGCACTTTTAATACCCGTTACTCCGCCTAAACTGCATATGTTCTAAGCATGGTTTCCGTTTTTGGCTCATCTTCTTCCTGAGCCAATGAAATGTTGCCGATAGAAGTCCAAGCTTAGAACATATGCAGCAGGACACCGGCAACCTCCAGCAGATACGACACCAGGATTGCTTTAGCTTGGGTTCCACCCCAAAAGCAGGAATTTGGGGCACTTTCACCCGGAACCCAAGCTAAAGGAAAAGGCCAGGCCCCCTCCCCAACCTCATGTTCACTGAGCTGGAGTTCGAAGCACCCGATTCCGCCCCCGATCACTGGCACTGGGCCAGGCCCTGCCTTGCCACCGCACCCAAAATGTGGCAAAAACCATGGTTGCGTCTCCACTTCGCTCTGCTATATATAGGAATATGTTTGCACTCGGCACACTCGCATTCATTGGTATATCACTGTTTATGGTGCATGAATTTGAGGAGATTATTTGTGTCCGGCCGTACATCAAGCAGCATCGTGAAGACGAAAAATTCGCCGCCGAAATGTTTGTCGCAGGTGGGGACCAGGTTTATCCCTCGACAGAGAGCATTGCCCTGATGATTGGTGAAGAGTTCGTGCTCGCTGGCATCATCATGGCGATCGGTATTTTCATCGGATCCATTGAGATTGTGTTAGCCCCATTTATTGCCTTTACCCTGCATCTTATTCCGCATGCGCTTGAGGCACTGCGCTTTCCCGGTTGGGCACCAGGCAGCCGGACGGCGGTGCTACTGTTCGTACCATCGGTGGCGATCATCGTTGCCGCAATCATGACGCAACCGATTCAACCATTGTGGTTGGCCGTGTGGACCGTAGTCATTGGCGTGCTCCTCCTTGCCAACCTGAGGCTCATGCACATGGCCGCCGGGGGCTTTGCCCAAAAACTTCGCTAGCCCTGAACCACCACCAATAATAGGTGACATAAGTGGGACACTCTTGACATAGCGTTGGGTTTATACAACAATTAGTCACATGAGCCCAAAAAAGCGTCCCACAATCCCTATTTTTAATCGTGTACGATTATTACGTGCAGAACGAGACATGACCCGTGCACAATTGGCTTCTCGGGTTGATGTAAATCCGCAAACCATTGGCGCCCTGGAACGAGGCGATCACTCCCCCAGCTTGGATTTAGCCATGCGCATCTGCGAGGTATTCGAACTCCCAGTCGAGGCGGTGTTCAGCCGAAAACAGTTTGAGCCCATGTCCACCCACATCTATAACCAGGGATGATTATGCATGGGTGAATTCACGCAACGCATGGTCGTTTGGGCTCATCGCTACCAATTACGACGGGCGGAACGGTGGCAGAAATACTACGACCTGTCGGCAAACAAGTTTCTCAAGTGGCGCACGTTACGACGTCGTAAAGCATTAATAGCCACATACTACCTGACGATAGTGATCATGCTGGCCTGCTGCGTGGCGCAACTATGGTGGCAGAACTGGCTGTTTGTGTGGACGCTCTGCACCCCGGTCGCAATGATGGCACTGCGGGTATTGCGCTTCAGCATCAGGCTCAAGGACTCGGCACCCGACGATTTTTTGGACGAGTATGAGTACGCCGTCATCACCACGTGGCGGTCGATATCGCTGAAATTGCTTGGCTATCTCATGCTTCCCATAGTGTATACGCTGGCGTTCATCCCCTTGCTCATACCGGAAATAACCGTCCAGGTGACGTTCACTATCGCGCTCTTGCTCACATTAATTATCGTCATTACCATGACATTACCAACGGTCGCATACGCCATCACCTTCACCGATGGTGCAGACAGTGAATCAGATAGTGGAAACGGAGGATATCAGTGACCACTCTAGAAGTACGCAATTTACGCAAAAATTTTGGTGATGTTGCCGCGCTCACCGACGTGTCACTTACCGTAAAACCCGGCGAAATCTACGGATTCGTTGGATCCAATGGCGCGGGCAAGTCCACAACGATGCGCATCATCCTGGGGGTACTTGCCGCCGACGCCGGCGAGGTGCTGTGGGACGGCACACCCATCACCGCCGATAATCGGCGCGACATCGGCTACATGCCAGAGGAGCGAGGCCTGTATGCGAAGGAGAAAATCCTGGACCAGCTGGTGTTTCTGGCCCGGCTGCACGGGCTTGGCACCCAAGAAGCCACCACGAACGCCCAGGGGCTCTTGGAGCAGCTGGGCCTGGCGGAACGAACAACCAGCCAACTCACGGATCTGAGTCTCGGGAACCAGCAGCGGGTACAGCTGGCGGCATCGCTGGTGCACAATCCCGATGTCTTGGTGCTTGACGAGCCGTTTTCCGGCCTGGATCCCATCGCCGTCCAGGTGATGAGCGACATGCTCATTTCCCGAGCTCAACAGGGCACACCGGTGATATTTTCGTCCCATCAATTAGATTTGGTGCAACGATTGTGTGACCGGGTGGGGATCATCAGCGGTGGGAAAATGCGGGCGCAGGGCACCGTCATGGAGCTCCGCACCCAGGGGCCGGCCCGATACGAGGTGGGCTCCCCAGTGCCGGCACAGGAATGGTGCCCGGCGGGGTGCCGAATCGTCGCCGAGGAGCCGGGCCAGACGATCATCGAAAAACCCGAACATGTGAGCGATCAAGATATTCTCGCCGCGGCGTTAGCGGTGGGGCCAGTGCACTCGTTTACCCGACGGGTGCCCGATTTGGTGGACCTATTCAAGGAGTTTGTGTCATGAAAACCATTCAAATTGTGGCAGGACAAGAGATCCGGGCACTGCTACGCAGCAAGGGCCTGATGATTACGGTAGTGACCATGCTTGTAGTGATGATAGCAGCCATATTCGGCACGTCGTGGTACCAGAAGAATCAGGATCAGCCACCAGAGCTTGTGGTGGTGGGCGTTGACTCCGCACCGTTTGCGGCTGGAAATAATCTGACCGTGACCACCGCCCCAGACCGGAATGCCGCCGAGCAACAAGTACGGGACGGCAAGGATGCAGCACTGGTTGCTACCGATCAGGGGTTCGAATTGTTGGCGGATGGTGCGCCTTCCGAAAGCCTCGTCACCACCGTCACCGCAGCAGTGCAGCGCATAGCCCAGGAACGGGCGTTAGCGCAGCTTCATATCACCGAGCAGCAGTACAGTCAGGCCACGCCACCATCCACCATCACCACGGTGAATGTGGGCAGGAACATCGATGCGGCAAACGTGTTCACAACCTACCTTGGGGTGTTCATCATGATGACATTCATTATGACGTTCGCAGCCATAGTGGGCAGCCGGGTGACGGAGGAAAAATCGTCCCGGGTGATCGAAATCATCCTGTCCAGTGTGCGGCCGCTGAATTTTCTGGCGGGAAAGCTCCTGGGCAGTTTGATTATGGGAGCACTCAGCACGGCAATCATTATCACGGTCGGTGCGATTGCGGTGCAGTCCACCGACCTGCTCAAGGGTACGACCATCAGCTATGGCATGATTCCGCTGCTCATAGTGGGCTTTATTCTGGGAATGTTGTTTTTCGGCAGCCTGTACGCGGCGGCCGGGTCGATGGTGTCGCGCACCGAGGATTTGCAGTCCACCCAGTCGCCCATCCTGATTCTCATGATGGCAACAATGTATGCGGCCGTGTTCGGCTCCCTCAACGTATCGAGCCCAATTGTGCAGGTCTTGGCGTGGATTCCCCCATTCTCTACGACCCTGACACCCATCTCCTATGCGGCTAATAACATGTCCCTCGTGCAGCTGGTGGCGTCGTACGTGTTGTTAGCGGCAACGACCGGCGCAGCCCTGTGGCTGAGCGCCCGGATTTATCGCGGTTCGATCCTGCATAACGGCCGCAAGGGGTGGGTGTCCGCGCTGCGCTAGCCGCACGCTTGTCGACGCCCAACCAACGGCCGATCGCGGCACCGCACCTATTCGGAGCGGTGCACCAGGATGGCGGAAAAATCATGGTCACCCCGGCCATGATCCTGTTGGATAGTAAAGGATTCCACTGCCGCCTGAATGCCGGGCAGCACCTGGCCTGCGGTGTCCAGCATCAGCTTGCTGTCCTTGCACAAGGCGTCGACGGTGAAATCACCCGGGTCGGTGCTTCGGTCACCAAGCACAAAATCACGTTTCAGGTTGGCCATAAACGACAGGCCGGTAGAGTCGAGCAGATCCAGGGTTTCGGCCGCGGTGAGGCCGGTGGCGTCACCAAACAGGAGGGCCTCTTTCATGCCCTCGGCGCTGATTGCTAGGGCTAGGTTGGCGAGGAGTTTCCCGATGGCAGCCTTGGGCTGGGAGTCCACCAACTTCAACCGGCTCGGGTCCGCCCAGGGAGATACAATACCAGCAGCCAGCTCCCGCAGCTGCGGATCGGGGCTGCCCACGTACACACCAAGTTTTCCAGCGCGGGCCGGCCCCAGGGTACCAATCACCGGGCAGGCAATGTAGGTGGAAACGTTGGTGGCAAATTCCTCGGCGTCTTGAGGGGACACGGTGGTGGTGTCGATCCAGGGAATACCTGCGGGAATAAGGTCGGGTTCGATGACCACACTGTGCACGGTTTTCGTCCCGAACAGGGCCGTAATCACCACGTCAGCACCGGTAACAGCCTCAGCGGCGGTGGGGTATGCGGTGGCACCGGCGTCGACAAGCGGAGTGGTTTTGTCCAGCGTACGGTTCCAGACCCGCACCGCATAATCATTGTTGGCGATCAGATGCTTAGCGAGTTCGGTACCCATGCGGCCGGTACCTAGAAAAGCAATTTTCATGTCCCCCAGTGTGCCAGATATATTCAATTCAAGCGAAGGGTTGCCTGCGATGTGCAGCTCACAACGCCGCAGCGGAAAAGGCTGGCGGAGCCTCTTGGTCAGTTGCGTGGACAGACGCGTAAAGTATATGCGTCTCCTCCGCTACGACTCATAGAGGTTTTGCCCCATGCCGGCTGTCACACCAACGCTCATCATGGGGGTGCTCGGCATTGTACTGTCAGCGCCCGCGTGGGTTTTATTCATTCGCGCCGCCCGCCGCCTGTATCTGTTTATTGCCGCTGGTCAACCCGCACCCGGCCGCACGAATAGGCCGCTGCGCCGCGGGGTGCAGGTGCTTAAGGAGGTGTTTTTCCACACCGAGCTGATGCGGCGTCCCGCCATTGCCGTGGCCCACTGGCTTGTGATGGTGGGCTTCCTCATTGGGTCGCTGGTGTGGTTCGAAGCCTATATCCAAACGTTTAACCCAGCCGGCGGGTGGCCGCTGCTATCCCAATGGTCGCTGTATCATTTCGCCGAGGAGGTCCTGGCGATCGGCACGGTCCTGGGCATCGGGTTCCTCTTTGCCATTCGCTTATCGACGGGCATGCGGGAGCGGTTATCCCGCTTCTACGGGTCGAACGCGCTTTCGGCTTTCTTTGTGGAGGGCGTGATCTTTTTGGAGGGCGCCGGCATGCTCCTGGTGAAGGCCGGGAAGATAGCAACCTATGGTCACGCCTCGCCGTGGGCTGACTTCCTCACCCAATACCTGGCCGGGTTCCTCCCCGCCAGCCCCATAATGGTAAGCGCCTTTGCCCTGTTCAAACTGCTTGTGGGCATGGTGTGGTTAGTGGTGGTGGCCCGCAATCTCACGTGGGGTATCGCCTGGCATCGCTTCCTGGCATTCTTCAATATTTTCTTCCAACGCAACCCCGACGGCGCCCCCGCACTGGGTAAGGTCCTGCCGCTTTACGACGGCACAACCGAACTCACGATCGACACCATTGAGGAGGATTCCTCCCTCGGCACCGGGCGGCTTCAAGACGCCAGCTGGAAAATGCTCCTTGATGCGGCAACCTGCACGGAATGCGGTCGCTGCCAGACGCAATGTCCCTCCTGGAATACCGGGAAACCCCTGTCGCCAAAGCTATTTGTCACCGACATCCGGGATGCAGCCGTCGCCAACGCTTCTTACCTTCAGGACCCGGACACGTTTGCCACCGACACCACATATTCGGATGTTGACCTGCTCAAACTCGTGGGCGAGTCCAATGTTATCCACCCGGATGTGCTGTGGTCGTGCACCAACTGTGGCGCCTGCGTAGAGCAATGCCCAGTCGACATTGAGCACATCGACCATGTGGTGAACCTGCGCCGCTTCCAGGTGCTGGCCGAGTCAGATTTCCCCTCCGAACTGGTGGGGATGTTTAAAAACCTTGAGGTCAAGGGCAACCCGTGGGGGCGTAATAATGCGGAACGCGCCTCGTGGATTACCGAGGCCCGCCGCGACGGCATTGAGGTTCCAGTGTTCGGCGAGGATGCGAAAAGCTTCGATGATATCGAATACTTGTTCTGGGTGGGGTGTGCGGGAGCGTTTGACGATGACGGCAAGCGCACCACCCGCGCCGTCGTCGAACTGCTCCACACAGCAGGTGTGAAGTTCGCGGTTTTAAGCAAGGCGGAACGTTGCACGGGTGACCCGGCGCGGCGGGCAGGTAACGAGTTTTTGTTCCAGCAATTGGCCCTGGAAAATATTGACACTCTTAACGGGGTTTTTTCCGGGGTTCCCAAAGGTCAGCGTAAGATTATTACGACGTGCCCGCATTGTTTTAATACGTTCCGAAACGAGTACCCGGATTTTGACGGCTATTTTGACGTTTTCCACCATACGCAGCTACTCAACCGGTTGGTTCGGGATAAGTTGCTCACACCTATTCCCCGGAGTCCGAAGGATCGGAAGCCAATCACGTACCATGATCCGTGTTTCCTAGGTCGGCACAATAAGGTGTTCGATCCGCCCCGCGAATTGTTGGGGGCCACGGGGGCTGATTTGGTGGAGATGCCGCGGAATCGTAACGAGGGTTTTTGTTGCGGTGCGGGTGGTGCGCGCATGTTCATGGAGGAGAATTTGGGCACGCGCATTAATGAGAATCGGGCCACCGAGGCGGTTGCTACGGGCGCGGCGGAGATCGCTGTGGGCTGCCCGTTTTGCAATACGATGATGTTGTCCGGGGTGAAGGCGGTCGCGGATGCTACCCCGGCCCCGGCGGTGCGGGATGTTGCGCAGATGCTGCGGGATTCCGTACTTGTCGACGGTCACCTCCCGGACCCGCGCCCCAAGCAGTTCCTGCAACCACCTATCCGGGAGAAGCGGGAGGAAAAACCGGAGCCGAAGCCGGCAGGGAAGAGCGTAAAACCGCAGACATCTCCTACGAAACCGGCGTCACCTACCACCCCTGTGGGGAAGACCCCGCAGCCTGGTGTTTCGCCCGTTGTTGCCCCACCTGGAGCGGCGAAACCAATAGCCCCTGGGGCCACTGCACCAGGGGTGGCGATTCCTGGATCGGCTGTGCCACCAGCACCTGGCGCGGCAGTGCCACCAACAGCCCGGCCTACCGCACCAGGGGTGGCGATTCCGGGCGCGGCGGTACCTGGGGCTGCAAAACCAGCTGCACCTGGTACGGCAGTTCCACCAGCAGCAACGCCGCCGGGGGCCACACCACCAGGGCCCCGGCTAGCAACGCCCACTCCCCCTGGTGCGGCTGTGCCCGGCGCAGCCGCACCCGGATCCGCGGTGTCACCTGCAACAACACCAAAAGCAACGCCTCCGAAGGCACAGCCGCCCGCGGCTCGCCCTCCAGCGGCCGCAGCACCGGCCGCACCGGCCGCGCCTGGGGGTTCGGTGCCGAAAACCGTGGCCCCGGGGGCTGCGATCCCTGGAACAGCACGTCCCCCGGCAGCCAAGCCGCCCACTCCTGCGCCGCCAATGGCCAAACCACCTGCCGCCACTCCCCCGGTAGCGAAACCGCCAACAGCCGCCCCACCAGCGGCAATGCCTCCGGGAACGCGACCAGCGGCATCGCCCGTCGCAAAGCCTCCCGCAGCAAAACCCCCGGTGGCGCAACCACCCGTCGCAAAGCCACCGGTAGCGAAACCTCTGATAGCTAAACCATTAATTATACCGCCTCGCAAAGACATCAGTCAAGATACTGATAAAGATCAGGAACAACCCTGACCTGTTCCAGGGGTATCCGGGTGCCCATGCGTGTTGAGCTGCGGAAACGCCGATGTATTTATTAGGGGAAATTTCAGGGCAAACCCCAACAGACAATCGGCATCCGCATCGTTACGCTTAAAAGCATGAGCCAAACATTCAATTCCGATTACCGAATCAGCGATACCGAACGTCAGCACGCTATGGACGAGCTGGGCAAGCACTTCACCTCCGGGCGTCTCGACATGAACGAGTACGATACCCGCCTCCC